>CAYRJB010000006.1:0-17872 GCA_964424485.1 uncultured Actinomycetes bacterium | reverse complement strand
AAATTGTCCCTTCATCTATGCCGGTCGAGAAGATGCTGGCTAAGAATCCAAAGGCAATCATTCTTTCTGGTGGCCCATCCAGTGTCTATGAACCAGGTGCACCAAAGCTAGATCCAGCGATTTTTAGCCACAATATTCCAATCTTTGGAATCTGTTATGGCTTCCAAGCGATGACTGCAGCACTTGGTGGAACTGTTGCACATACAGGTCGTTCTGAATTCGGACGGACTGCAATGCAACATCGCTCTGACTCAAAATTACTACAGGGCTTACCCTTTGAATTCAATGTGTGGATGTCGCACGGAGATTCAGTAACACAGGCGCCAGAGGGTTTTGTGGGTACTGCTAAAACTGCAGACACCCCTATAGTTGCATTTGAAAATGAGAGTGGATTGCTCGCAGGCGTTCAGTTCCACCCAGAGGTGCTTCACTCTGAAAATGGACAAGAGATTCTCCGTCATTGGCTGATAGATATTGTTGGTCTTAAGCCATCATGGACATCGGAAAATATTGTTACTCAAGAAGTAGAGAAGATTCGATCTGCGGTTGGGACCGGGCGCGTTCTATGCGGTCTATCCGGAGGCGTCGACTCAGCAGTTGCCGCGGCAATTGTCCAGAAAGCCATTGGATCGCAACTTGTGTGCGTTTTTGTTGATCATGGTCTTCTACGTGAAAAAGAAGCCGAACAAGTTGAAAAAGATTTTGTTGCATCAACCGGGGTAACGCTCAAAGTTGTGGATGCTAAAAATCAATTCCTTTCCGCACTCGCTGGGGTCACCGATCCAGAGAAAAAGAGAAAGATTATTGGAGCAGAATTTATTCGTTCTTTCGAGCAAGCCGCTCGCGAGATATCTGAAAACGAACCTATTGATTTCTTAGTCCAAGGAACTCTCTACCCTGATGTTGTTGAATCAGGAGGAGGCGAAGGCGCCGCAAACATTAAATCTCATCACAATGTCGGCGGACTTCCAGATGACTTGCAATTCACTCTCATCGAACCACTACGTACACTCTTTAAAGATGAAGTTCGTGAAGTAGGTCTCCAACTTGGATTACCTGAAGAGATTGTCTGGCGCCAGCCATTCCCCGGTCCAGGTTTGGCAGTACGGATAATCGGTGAAGTTACTGAGAATAGACTTACAATTCTTCGAAAAGCAGATTTTATTGCTCGCGAGGAATTACGATTAGCAAAGTTAGATCGTGAGATTTGGCAATGCCCTGTTGTACTTCTTGCAGATGTAAGGAGTGTGGGAGTTCAAGGAGATGGACGTACGTACGGTCATCCGATTGTTCTTCGCCCAGTCTCAAGTGAAGATGCAATGACTGCAGATTGGTCTCGACTCCCTTACGATGTATTGGAGAAGATTTCAACTCGCATCACAAATGAAGTTCGCGAAATAAATCGAGTAGTGCTTGATGTGACCAGCAAACCACCTGGCACCATCGAGTGGGAATAGTTGAGGAGTAAGAGAAATGCGTAAGGGATTGATCCTCGCAACAGTGACGGCGGTTGTTCTTTCGATGCCTGTTGCAGTTGCGAAAGATTCTAAAGAAACCAAGGAATCTAAGGGCAGTAAAGTGGCTGCTACTAAATCAATCTGTGCATCAACAAAGGCAGTTGCTCATAAGCCAATCAATGTAAAGATTCCCACAATCCCAGCTACGGTAAAGAATCGAACTTTTACGTTTACCACCAATTGCGGAGATATCGTTGTCCAGACTGACGGTGCTGCAACGCCTCTAACCGTTACAGCGTTAACTGCACTCATTAACGCCGGTTGGTATACAAAATCTCTCTGCCATCGCCTCACAACTCAAGGCATTTTTGTTATCCAATGTGGAGATCCAACCGCCACAGGATCGGGTGGACCGCAATGGCGTTATCCAGATGAGAATCTTCCAGATGCATCGACAAATAATTACCCAGCTGGAATAGTTGCAATGGCGAATTCAGGTCAAAACACCAATGGCTCCCAATTCTTCTTTGTTTACGCAGACACAACACTCGGACCTTCCTACACCCGTTGGGGCAAGATCACCAAAGGTCTCGACATTCTTAAATATGTCGCAGCACAAGGCGTTCTTGGCGGAGGGGGAGATGGAACTCCAAAACAGACTTTCGCAATTGAAAAGGTCTCTGTCTCTTATAAATAATTTTTAAAGCGGTACAACTCTAAAAACTTCTGCATAACGATCTGAACCCAACCCATGGGCTTCAGCGTTACGTGCGCCCCACTCTTTTATGCGCGCAGCCAGTTCAGAGTTATGTGAGACTTGTGAAACGTGCGCTTCGATAGCTTTTATTTTGCGATCGATGGTGTCAGTAATGTCGATGACATGATTGGGTGAATTGTGAGACATCACCCATATTTCGCGCGGTTGCCATGGTTCCAATCCCTCAGATTTCATGAGATCCATAAATGCAAATGGATTACCAGCATCCGGATAGACGGCTTGCATTGCGTTTTCTCCAGCTGCCATATGATCTGGATGGCTAGATGGAATTCGATCCCAATTTCTTTCTGGGCTCTGAATCACTAGTCGATCTGGCCGAACTTTACGAATCATGCGAACTAAGTTTTTGCGAACTTCGTGATTTACAGTGAGATGGCCATCGACATAGTTCAAGAAATGAATATCTGTAACACCAAGTACAGCACCTGCATCACGTTGCTCTTTCTGGCGAATTTTTGGCATCTCGGAGCGGTCTACATCAGGATCGACGCCGCCTTGATCACCATTTGTGCAGACACAGTATGAAACTTGGATACCTTTGTCAGTCCAGTGTGCAATTGTTCCTCCTGCTCCAAAATCCAGATCATCTGGATGGGCAGTTATGAAAAGAACTCGCTTGATTTCGCTATCGTGGATAGGTGCCATAGCTCGAATTCTTTCATAGATACGAAAGGTTAGAATCACACAGTGTCTTCAATGAATTCAGCTGGATTGCTAGATGGGATGAATCCTCAGCAAGCACTTGCTGTGCGCCACGAAGGCTCTCCATTGCTTGTAGTCGCTGGAGCTGGTTCAGGAAAGACGAGAGTACTCACGAGGCGAATCGCCTATTTAATGGCTGAGCGAAACGTCGCTCCATACGAAATTCTGGCTATTACATTCACCAATAAAGCTGCTGCTGAGATGAAGGAACGCGTCGCGCATCTAGTGGGTGATCGCGCTAAATCCATGTGGGTCTCCACATTTCACTCTGCATGTGTTCGAATCCTTCGCAGCGAGGCCGTTCGCTTGGGATATTCAAATTCATTCACTATTTATGACTCTGGAGACAGCATTGCATTGTTGAAGCGTGTTCTCACGGATATGAATCTTGACCCCAAACAGTACGCACCACGAGCAGTGCATGCCCATATTTCTAATGCAAAAAATGAATTGCAAGGTCCAGCCGATTATCTCCAAGGGACTCGCAATCATTTCGAGCAGGTTGTTGCCGAAGCCTACGCGGTCTATCAAAAGCGCCTCACTAGTTCCAACGCAATGGATTTTGATGATTTGATAATGAAGACTGTCGAGGTTCTTCAACGCTTTCCTGAGGCACGTGCTAAATATCGTTCTCGTTTTCGCCACATTCTGGTTGATGAATACCAAGACACTAACCATGCTCAATACATATTAATTCGCGAACTTGTGGGCATGCCAACTGAACCATTCCCAGTGGCCGAACTCTGCGTGGTTGGCGATGCCGATCAATCTATCTATGCATTTCGCGGAGCTAATATTCGAAATATTTTGCAGTTTGAGGAGGATTACCCAGATGCCTCGACAATTCTTCTCGAGCAAAATTATCGATCAACACAAAACATTCTTTCCGCGGCAAATTCAGTTATTGCAAATAACTCTGGGCGCAAAGAGAAGAACCTCTGGTCGGAAGCTGGAGAAGGTCACAAAATCATTGGATATGTTGCAGAGAGCGATACAGATGAGGCCAACTTCGTTTGCCGTGAGATAGCACGCCTCAAAGACCAGGCAATTTCTAACCCCGGAGATACAGCAATCTTCTATCGAACTAATGCTCAATCACGCGCCTTTGAAGAAGCCTTTTTGCGATCTGCTATTCCATACAAAGTAGTTGGCGGCGTTCGATTCTACGAGCGAAAAGAGATCAAAGATTTTCTCGCCTACTTGAAATTACTGATAAATCCGACCGATGAGGTCTCCTTAAGGCGAGTAATAAATACTCCAAAACGTGGAATTGGTGACAGAGCGTTAGATATTGTGCAGGAATTTGCCACCGTCGAGGCGACTTCAATGTGGCAAGCTCTCACGCTTGCTAGTGATCAACTTCCAGCACGTTCTGCCGTTGCAATTGCTGACTTTGTTGCTCTCATTCAAACTTTGCAAACGCTGGTTGAGGCAAAAAGCAAACCATCTGATATCGCCCAGGCCGTTCTTGAACAATCGGGTTTACTGCATGAATTACAAAACAGCAATGATCCTCAAGATGAATCCCGCATAGAAAATTTACAAGAACTAGTAGCAGTCGCAACTGAATACGAAGAAGGCGAATTTGAATTTGAAGAAGACGAAAATGAGCATGAACCTTCTTTGCTCGGTTTTCTAGAGAATGTCTCTCTCGTCGCAGATTCAGATCAGATTCCAGATGGAGAAGATCACGGCGGAGTTGTAACTTTAATGACTCTTCACACGGCAAAAGGTTTGGAATTTCCAACAGTATTTTTAACTGGAATGGAAGAAGGGATATTTCCTCACAACCGAACCCTGGGCGATAAAGAAGAATTAGAAGAAGAGCGGCGCTTGGCTTATGTTGGACTGACGCGTGCGCGCGAACGTCTCTATCTTTCTCGGTCTGAATATCGCTCTTCATGGGGTGCACCTACCTACAACCCGCCATCACGATTCCTTGATGAAATTCCATCAGAGCTAATCTCGTGGAACGAAACTTACGTTGCGCCAAAGCCAATTAAAAAAACTTATGGACCGCCACCACGAGCAACAGGAAAACGAACTTCAGCTGGCACAACAATGGTGCTCGCGGTCGGTGATCGTGTGTCACATGACACATTTGGATTGGGCACGGTTGTTGCCGTTGCTGGCGAAGGCGACCGAGCCGAGGCAACAATAAATTTCGGTACAGCAGGCGAAAAGCGACTTCTGTTGCGGTATGCCCCAGTTGAGAAGCTCTAGCCACTTACCTTTAACCACTAGGATAAAGCCGTTCAATATCTTTCACTTAATAGTTGATCGGGGTTATTTGTGGATCTCTTTGAGTACCAGGCTCGAGATCTCTTTGAAGCTCATAACATTCCAGTGCTCGCAGGTGCGGTTGCAACTACACCTGAAGAAGCTGAAAAAGCTGCAGCTGGCATGGGCGGAAAAGTTGTCGTTAAAGCACAGGTAAAAATTGGTGGACGTGGAAAAGCAGGCGGTGTGAAGCTTGCAGAAGATGCAACTGACGCAAAGGCGAAGGCATCTCAAATTCTTGGGATGGATATTAAGGGCCACACAGTTCATAAAGTGATGATTGCTCAAGCTGCTCCGATTGCTGAAGAATATTACGCATCAATTCTTCTTGATCGCGCGAATCGCAATTTTCTTGTTATGGCATCCGTTGCTGGCGGTATGGATATCGAACAAGTTGCACATGAAACTCCAGAAAAACTCGCTCGCGTCGGAATCGATCCCAACGTTGGAGTCACTCCGGAAAAGGCTGCGGAAATCGTAAAGCTCGGTCAATTTCCTGCAGACGTCCAAGCCGGCGTCGCAGATGTGCTTGTTAAATTGTGGAAAGCATTCGTTGCAGAAGATGCAACGTTGATGGAGATTAATCCACTAGTGAAGACGGCGGATGGACGCGTTATCGCTCTTGATGGAAAAGTAACATTGGATGACAATGCGGAATTTCGCCATCCTGGCCATGCAGAATTGGTTGATAAAGCAGCAACCAACCCTCTTGAAGCGAAGGCAAAAGAGCTTGACCTCAATTACGTCAAACTTTCTGGCGAAGTTGGAATCATCGGTAATGGTGCTGGGCTAGTGATGAGTACCCTCGATGTGGTGGCTTATGCTGGTGAAAAATATGGCGTTAAACCTGCCAACTTCTTAGATATAGGTGGAGGCGCTTCAGCAGAAGTGATGTCCAACGGTCTCTCTATTATTCTTGGAGATCCGGAAGTAAAGAGCGTATTTGTGAATGTCTTTGGTGGTATCACTGCTTGTGATGCGGTTGCAAATGGAATCGTCAAGGCTCTTGAGATTTTGGGAGACAAGGCAACAAAGCCAATTGTGGTTCGTCTAGATGGTAATAACGTCGTAGAGGGTCGTCGAATTCTGAATGAAGCTGCACATCCGCTCGTTCAACAACTCGACACCATGGATGGCGCAGCAGCAAAAGCTGCAGAATTGGCGGCGAAATAATGTCAATCTTCATCAATAAAGATACTCGCTTGATTGTTCAGGGTATGACTGGTTCCGAAGGAACCAAACACACTGCACGCATGATTGCATCTGGAACTAACGTTGTAGGTGGAGTAACACCGGGCAAGGGCGGACAGACAGTAGAGATTGCAGGAAAGCAGCTACCCGTCTTCAATTCAGTTAAAGAAGCAATGGAAGCAACAAAAGCTAATGCATCGGTTGTTTTCGTTCCTCCAAAATTTGCGAAAGCAGCAGTCATTGACGCTATCGATGCATCGATGCCGCTCGTTGTAGTGATTACAGAAGGAATTCCTGTGCATGACACAGCGGCATTCTTTGCATATGCCCAGAGCAAAGGCACAACTCGTATTGTTGGCCCTAATTGCCCTGGTCTTATCAGCCCATCACAATCCAATCTCGGAATCATTCCTGCAGATATCACTGGACCTGGACGGATTGGTCTTGTTTCTAAGTCCGGAACACTGACATATCAAATGATGTTTGAGCTTCGAGATTTTGGATTCACCACAGCGGTTGGAATTGGTGGAGATCCAATCATCGGTACTACACATATTGATTGCCTCAAAGCTTTTCAGGATGATCCAGAGACAGAAGCAATTGTCATGATTGGTGAAATTGGCGGAGATGCTGAAGAGCGTGCGGCAGCTTTTATTAAAGAATATGTCACCAAGCCCGTTGTAGGTTACGTAGCTGGCTTTACTGCTCCTGAAGGAAAGACAATGGGTCATGCCGGTGCAATTGTTTCTGGCTCTTCTGGAACTGCCCAAGCTAAAAAGGAAGCGCTTGAAGCTGCTGGAGTAAAGGTTGGAAAGACTCCTTCCGAAACAGCTGCATTGATGCGCCAAATCCTTAAGTAAAAGGATATTCATTGCGCCGCGTCCTTTCGCTCTCGCTCTCGCAAGCGGTGAAAGGCGTGGCGCTTACTCTTTTCCCTTCTGCATTTATAGCACTTGTTGCTTGGGCAACAGCAGGGAGTGCAACTGGAAGTACAACGGATCCGATGCGTGGAGCAGTCTGGTTATGGTTAGCGCTTCACCTCTCGCCCTTTAAATTGACTGCCACAACTTCTGTGGGACACGCCTTTTTCTCTGTTCTGCCACTCGCAGGCATCTTCTTTCCAATGGCTGCAATCAAAAGAACTTTTGAACCGCTTCGCGAAGCAGCCCCAACTCTTCGTGCCGCTCGTATTTTTTACACTCTTTTTTATACGTTAATCACAATCGGATTGGCAATCCTCAGTTCCTCAAGTTCGGTAATTCCAATGTGGTATTACGCAGGACTGTGTGCGGGAATTATTAGCGTTGTTTCAACCATCAAATACAACCCACGCCCGCAATTTGCAATTGCCTATTACATTTTTGCGATTGCTTGGGGGATCGGTGGCATCGCCGTTGGATTTTCTCTCCTTGCTCATTGGGGAGTCCTTCAGAGTATGAACGAAGTGATTCAACCTGGAATTATTGGGGGAATTTTCTTCCTCGCTGCCCAAGTCCTGTACATACCAAATATGGCGCTAGCAGGATTGGCCTATCTGACAGGTAGTGGCTTAAGTCTTGGTGCGCATACCTTGATTACTCCACTCGATTTTGCTCTCAACAATATCCCTGCCGTTCCGCTTTTTGCGGCGTTGCCAACAGGCAAACACCCACTCCTTATGGCGGGCATAATTTTCTGGCCGTTGCTCTTCACGGCCGTCGTGTTGGTGATAAAGAAAAATTCACAGACATTACGCGATCTCAATAAATCAATTCTCCGCACAATTCCGTTGCTTATCTGGTTTGTTTGGGAGCTGTGCTATTTCGCATCTGGTGAATTGTTAACACCAGAGATGAAACGCACAGGAGTACTTCCTGAGCGAACTGCTTCAATTGCGGCTCTTTCAGCTTTAATAGTATTAATCGCCCTCGTCTATGGCCCACTTCTCGTAAGGAAGGCGAGGGAGCGTGGCTAAGAGAATCCTTCTCCTCGCGTCCGGGGCTGGTTCGCTGGCTGAGGCGGTCATGGATGCGCGAATTGAAGGTATTGAAATCATTGCTCTCATTTCAGATCGAGAGGCACCGGTTCTTGAAAGAGCCCAGGAACGTGGAATCAAAAACATTCTCATCTCGTACAAGGATGCGCCTTCGCGTGATGTGTGGAATAAGAAAATTATTGAAATCACTCATTCACTGGCTCCTGATCTCGTGCTAAGCCTCGGGTTTATGCGCATTCTCCCTCCAGAATTCGTGAACACCTTTCCGACAATCAATACTCATCCCGCGCTTCTACCAAAGTATCCAGGTGCACATGCGGTGCGCGATGCTCTGGCGGATGGTGCGACACTCACTGGAAGCACAGTTCATTGGGTTGATGAAGGTATGGATACCGGAGAAGTAATAAAACAGGTGTCTGTGGAGGTGCTTTCGAGTGATACTGAAGAGTCGCTCCATGAGCGCATTAAGATTGAGGAGAGAAAGCTCATCGTCGAGGTTCTTTCTCACTATTCACAAAATAAAATAAAGAGTGGATTAAAGAAATGACTCGAAAGAAAATCAGAAGAGCTCTTATAAGTGTTTATGACAAGAGTGGCCTCCTTGAGTTAGGCAAAGCTCTTCATGATCATGGGGTTGTCATTCTCTCCACCGGATCTACAGCCAAAAACCTTGCAGGCGCAGGAATTCCAGTAACTCCTGTAGAGGAGTACACGGGCTTTCCAGAGATGATGGGTGGACGAGTAAAGACACTTCATCCTCGTATCCATGGCGGAATCCTTGCGGATCAAAATAATCCTGAACACCTTAGTGCTATTTCAGCCCATGACATCGAGCCTTTTGATTTGATTGTTATCAATCTCTATCCATTTACTGAAACGATTGCTTCAACGGAAGATTATGCCGAGTGCATTGAACAGATTGATATCGGTGGGCCCAGCATGCTTCGAGGAGCCGCCAAGAATCATGGATCAGTTGCAGTAGTGAGCTCACCGAATCAATATGGGGAGATTTACACGGCCCTCAACGAGGGTGGCTTCACTCTTGAGGAACGAACCAGATTGGCAATGGAGACTTTTCGAGCAACTGCAGAATATGACAGCGCAATTGCAACTTGGCTGGGTGAGCGAATTGGTGCAAGTGAAGAATGGAGCGCACAGATTTGGCATCGCATTTCCGGACTTCGTTATGGCGAAAATCCACATCAAAGCGCTGCCGTATATCGAAGTATCAAGCCAAGTGGGATTGCAGCAGCTGTTCAATTGCATGGCAAAGAAATGTCTTTTAATAACTACACAGATGCTGATGCAGCACTGCGAGCTGCTTATGATCATGAGAAGCCATGCGTTGCGATTATTAAACATGCCAACCCATGCGGCATTGCTCTAGGCGAGAATATTGAAGCGGCTCATTCAGCGGCGCATGAGTGTGATCCTGTTTCGGCATTCGGGGGAGTGGTAGCAGCAAATCGCACGGTAACTGTGGCGATGGCGGAGAAATTATCAAATATCTTTACAGAGGTTGTAGTCGCTCCAGGTTTCGAAGAGGGCGCATTGGAGATTCTTCAGAAAAAGGCGAATATCCGACTTCTTACAGTGCACAACTATTCAGTTCCTCGAAAAGAATACCGTCCCATCTCAGGTGGAATGCTGATTCAAGAGACCGACTTAATTGATGCAATCGGTGATTCACCAAAGGATTGGAAACAGGTTTCAGGTGGAAAGGTTTCAGCCGAACAAATGCGAGATCTCGAATTTGCTTGGCGGGCTGTTCGAGCAGTAAAGAGCAATGCGATTTTACTGGCTCGCAACGAAGCATCCGTTGGTGTAGGCATGGGCCAAGTAAATCGCGTGGATTCAGCAAAACTTGCTGTAGATCGTGCCAGTGATCGAGCCCGCGGCGCAGTTGCAGCAAGCGATGCATTTTTTCCATTTGCAGATGGTTTACAAATTCTTATTAATGCGGGTGTAACGGCAGTTGTGCAACCAGGTGGCTCGGTGCGAGACGAAGAGGTCATTGCTGCGGCGAATAGTGCCGGAATTGCGATGTTCTTCACTGGAACTCGTCATTTTTCCCATGCTTAGCCTTCAGTAGTTACTCGATAGGATATTGCTATGAGTGCAACGATTCTTGATGGCAAAGCTACTGCAGCGGTAATCAAGAGCGAATTGAAGGAAGTCGTTGCTTCAATGAAATCCAAACCTGGTCTAGGAACGATTCTTGTTGGTGATGACCCTGGCTCACATGCATATGTTGGTGGCAAGCATAGAGATTGCTCTGAAGTTGGAATTAACTCAATTCGCATTGATATGCCAGCCGATTCAAGTGAAGCGGATATTCTTGCAGCAATTAAGGACCTCAACTCGGCGAAGGAGTGCACTGGATATATCGTTCAGCTCCCACTACCTAAAGGAATAAATTCAAATCGTCTCCTTGAAGCGATTGATCCGTCAAAAGATGCTGATGGTCTTCACCCATTAAATCTCGGCAAATTAGTTCTTGGAGAAGTGGCTCCTCTGCCTTGCACTCCACGTGGCATTATCGAATTACTCAATCGCTATAACATTCAGACAAGAGGTGCTGAAGTAGTTGTAATGGGTCGTGGCCTAACGGTTGGTCGACCTCTCGGATTGATGCTGACACGACGAGGCGATGATGCAACTGTCACCTTGACGCATACAGCAACTAAAGAAGTGGCTTCTCATCTGAGGCGCGCTGACATCATTGTGGCAGCAGTGGGAGTTCCACATTTTGTAACGCCAGATCTTGTGAAGCCAGGGGCAACCGTGCTTGATGTAGGTATTACTAGAACTGACAAAGGACTTATTGGTGATGTGCATCCAGATGTTGCGCATGTTGCAGCGTTCGTAGCGCCTAATCCAGGTGGCGTCGGGCCAATGACTCGCGCGATGTTGCTTGCCAATGTTGTTGAGTGGGCTCAGAAGTGAAAGTAGATCTTCGTAAAAGTTATAACCTGTCGACTCTTCTGATTATCATCGGAGTCGTCCTGGCGTTATTTGGCAAGGTACGAAGCGGGAGCATCCTGCTTGCACTCGGATTGAGTGCCTACACCTACCTGCGCTACCGTCTCATTGGCATGAAGCGCCGGATTGAGTTATTTCTACCACTTGGCATCGCAGGGGTGCTCCTGATCGTGGCTCTAACCCTGCCTCATGCTCGGTAGGATTCACGCATAATCTTTAATAAAGAAAGTTGAGTGAGAAATGGCCCGCAAAGGCAAAGTCACTGTAGTTGGCGCTGGATTCTATGGATCCACAACAGCGTTACGTCTTGCTGAATATGACATTTTTGAAACTGTTGTCCTAACAGACATTGTCGAAGGCAAGCCCGAAGGTCTTGCGCTCGACATGAATCAATCGCGTTCCATCGAAGGTTTTGAAACTAAAGTTATTGGTGCAACAACCACTCCTGAAGGTGCAGGCTACGAAGCAACGGCAAATTCTGACGTAGTCGTGATTACTGCAGGACTGCCTCGCAAGCCTGGGATGTCACGTATGGATTTGATTGGCGTTAACGCTGGAATCGTACGTGGGGTTGCAGAAAATATCGCAAAGCATTCTCCAAACGCAGTCATCATCGTTGTTTCAAATCCTTTAGATGAAATGACGGCGCTTGCTCAAATAGCAACTAATTTCAAGCACAACAAGGTGATGGGTCAAGCTGGAATGCTCGACACAGCACGCTTTACCAATTTTGTTGCAGAGAAATTGGCAGTTCCGGTTGGAAGCGTAAAGACTCTTACTTTGGGTTCACATGGTGACACCATGGTGCCGGTTCCATCTCGTTGCACAGTTGATGGCAAGCCACTCACAGAGAAACTAAGCGCCGAAGAGATAGAAGAACTCGTTGTGCGCACTCGCAATGGTGGTGCAGAAGTGGTTGCTCTACTTAAGACTGGCTCTGCATATTACGCACCCTCAGCTGCAGCTGCACGAATGGCAAAAGCAGTTATCGAGGATTCTGGTGATGTGATGCCTGTGTGCGCCTGGGTGGATGGTGAATACGGGATCTCTGGTGTCTACCTTGGCGTCGAAGCTGAGATTGGCCGTGAAGGTGTAAAGAAAGTAGTAGAGACACAATTGACTGATTCAGAACTTGCTTCTCTTAAGGAAGCTGCTGAAGCCGTTCGTACAAAACAAGCAGACGTTAAGGGAATGTAGGGGTACTTATGTCAAACGTTTCGAAGATCAAAGTAGAAGGAACAGTTGTTGAGCTAGATGGCGATGAAATGACTCGCATTATCTGGCAATTTATTAAAGATAGCTTGATTCTTCCTTATCTTGATGTCAATCTTGAATATTACGACCTAGGTATTGAGCATCGTGATCGCACTGATGATCAAGTAACTATTGACTCAGCCAAAGCGATACAAAAGCACGGTGTAGGTATTAAATGTGCAACCATCACTCCAGATGAGGCACGTGTTAAAGAATTCAACCTTAAGAAGATGTGGAAGTCTCCTAACGGAACAATCCGCAACATCCTTGGTGGAGTGATTTTCCGCGAGCCAATTATTATCAATAACGTTCCACGCCTAGTCCCACACTGGAATAAGCCAATAGTCATCGGCCGTCACGCTTTTGGCGATCAATACCGAGCAACTGATTTCAAGGTGCCAGGTGCAGGTACGTTAACTATGACTTTCACTCCTAAAGATGGCTCAGCGCCGATGGAATTCAATGTCTTTGAATTTGAAGGACGTGGAGTGGCGATGGGCATGTACAACATCGATGAATCCATTCGCGATTTTGCTCGTGCATCATTTAATTATGGACTTGCACGCAACTATCCCGTCTTCCTTTCAACTAAGAACACCATTTTGAAGGCTTATGACGGACAATTTAAAGATATCTTCCAAGAGGTATTCAACAATGAATACAAAGCACAATTTGATGCAGCTGGTCTTGAATACGATCACCGTTTGATTGATGACATGGTTGCAACTGCTCTTCGTTGGGAAGGCGGTTATGTGTGGGCATGTAAGAATTACGATGGCGATGTTCAATCCGATATCGTCGCGCAGGCATACGGCTCGCTTGGTCTCATGACATCAGTTTTGATGACGCCAGATGGTCGGACTGTCGAATCTGAAGCAGCACATGGAACAGTGACACGTCACTTCCGCGATCATCAAGCTGGTAAAGAGACTTCAACAAATCCAATTGCATCAATCTTTGCTTGGACACGTGGTCTTGCTCATCGCGCAAAGCTTGATAACAATCCTGCTCTCGCTCAGTTTGCAGAGACTCTGGAGAAAGTTTGTATTCAAACTGTCGAGAAGGGTCAGATGACAAAGGATCTTGCTCTTCTTATCGGTAAAGATCAGCCTTATCTCAACACACAGGCTTTCCTTGATGCTATTGATACCAACCTCAAAGCGGCGCTAGCAAAGTAATGAATTGAAGCAAAATTAAAAAAGCCCCAGTCGCGAGACTGGGGCTTTTTTAATTGAACTATTAGTTAATGCGAACTCCACTTGTTGCATCAAAGAGATGAACTGCCGCCGGGTTAACTCCAACAGTAATGCGCTCTCCAGCCTTCGGTGGATGTTTCGGATCCCATCGAACAATTACTTGTGCGCCTTCATCAGAAGCATTTGCAAATTTAACATTTGTATCAGCTGGTGAACCGTAAACGAATGCATCAGCGCCAAGCTCTTCAACAACTTCGACGTTGACGTGGAATCCATTTGAAGCTGGTGAGAAACCTTCTGGTCGAACTCCAACGATGACCTGAGAGCCTGCAGAGGCAGGAACATCAATCTGTAGGTCGCCAAGGTTTGCCTTGCCACCATTGACGTTAACGAGCAAGAGATTCATGGCTGGTGAGCCAATGAAACCAGCGACGAATGCATTTGCTGGGCGGTCATAGAGATTACGAGGTGAATCGCACTGCTGAAGAAGGCCATCCTTCATCACTGCAACACGATCGCCCATAGTCATAGCTTCAACCTGATCATGGGTGACATAAACAGTGGTGATTCCGAGACGACGTTGTAGCGCTGCAATTTGAGTACGTGTTGCTACACGAAGTTTTGCATCAAGGTTAGAGAGTGGTTCGTCCATCAAGAAGACTTGTGGTTCGCGAACAATCGCACGACCCATGGCTACGCGCTGACGCTGTCCGCCAGAGAGAGCCTTTGGTTTGCGATCAAGATATGGCTCGAGGTCTAGAAGTTTTGCAGCTTCAAGAACACGGCGGTCACGCTCTTCTTTTGATACGCCTGCAATCTTCAGTGCGAATCCCATGTTTTCAGCAACTGACATATGTGGGTAGAGAGCATATGACTGGAAGACCATAGCGATGTCGCGATCTTTTGGAGCAACGTGTGTTACGTCGCGATCTCCGATGCGAATTGCGCCGCCATCGATTTCTTCAAGGCCGGCAAGCATGCGAAGCGATGTTGATTTACCGCAACCAGAAGGTCCAACGAGGACAAGAAATTCACCATCAGCAATTGTGAGGTTGAGCTTGTCGACCGCTGGCTTAGTAGTGCCTGGATATATGCGGGATGCGTTGTCGAAAACAACTGATGCCATTTTAAGGCTCCTTCTCCGGGCAGGTACGTGCCCGACGATCCGTTGGAGTGGAACTTCAACGAGGTGTTTCGCCCTCGTCACCTTCATCAACTCTGACGAAGGTGGGCTCACGATACCCTAGGCGCATGGAGAGCGGGAGTAGCACTGGCCAACTTCTTTCGAGCATAGGGCTCGTTCTTTTATTTATCGCCGTTGCAGCCCTCTTCGTTGCCGCAGAGATTGCCCTGATCTCACTCCGTGAGTCACAGGTCAAACATATGCAAGGACGCAGGGGAGCAAGGGTTGCATCTCTTATTAAGAATCCGAATCGCTTTCTCGCAGCTGCTCAGGTTGGAATAACTTTTTCTGGTTTTCTCTCAGCAGCTTTGGGATCTGAGAAATTAGGATCCGAGTTTGTCGTGCCAGCACTCGAGCGTAATGGGTTTTCTCATAACGCCGCTGTTGTTATCTCGCTTCTATCAGTGACAACTGCGATTGCTTATATCTCTCTCGTATTTGGTGAATTAGTGCCCAAGCGACTCGCAATCTATCGAACAGAGACTATTGCGCTCGCTTCAGCAGGAATTATTGACATTATTGCAAAGGTTTTCCGTCCAATCATCTGGCTGCTATCTAAATCCACGGATACAGTTGTTAAATTATTTGGAGTAAAACCTTCCGAATCGCGCGGCGAAATCACTGAAGCCGAGCTTGTTGATCTAGTCTCTGGCCACTCAGCGCTCAGCGCTGAAGAACGAGATATCGTCGAAGAAGTATTCAATTCCGGCGATATGTTGATCCATGAAATTATGATTCCTCGAACGGAAGTTGATTTCGTAGATGTCGGCACGTCGATTCATGATGCCATGTTGATAGCAAACCAAAGTTCGCATTCGCGTTATCCAGTCACTCGCGGAAATAGTGATGAAGTAATCGGATTCTTCCATGTTCGAGACTTGCTCAAATTGGCCTCAACTGGCGAACAGAAGCAACTCCTCGATCTCATTAGACCTGTGTTATTCCTCCCTGGCACAAAAGGTGTGCTTCCTGCACTCACTGAGATGAGAGCAAAGCGTCAACATATGGCAATTGTTCTCGATGAATATGGCGGTACTGATGGAATCGTGACCATCGAGGATCTCATCGAATGTTTTGTTGGAGATATTCACGATGAATATGACAGCCTTGATGAAGAAGTTACCGAACAACCACGCACAGGCGATTTAGAGGTTGATGCACTTATCTCCCTAGAAGATTTAGAGGATCAGACTGGTATTTCACTGCCCGAGGGTCCGTACGAGACCTTAGGTGGATATGTGATGCATTCTTTAGGACATCTGCCGAAAATTCACGACGTGGTTCATTTCGAAGGTGTCAGAATTACTGTCTTGAGCGTCGAAGGACGTCGTGCGGGGGATTTGCTCATCTCTCGTGGAAAGGAAGTTAAGAGTGAGTAAGGCTCGCGTTTTATCGGGAATTCAACCGACGAGTGGTTCTTTCCACCTCGGCAACTATCTCGGCGCGGTTAAGCAATGGGTGGATTTGCAGAATGAATATGACGCTTTTTATTGTGTAGTCGACCTTCATGCTCTCACAGTGGAAGTTGATCCAAATATTCTCAAAGAGCGAACCTTCGTTTCAATTGCCCAATTACTTGCTTTGGGAATTGATCCCAACTCATCAACATTATTTATTCAATCTCATGTCCCAGCACACAATCAGCTCGCTTGGATTATGGAGTGTATAACTGGCTTCGGTGAGGCCAGTCGAATGACTCAATTCAAAGATAAATCGCAGAAGGCTGGAGCAGATCGCACGAATGTTGGACTTTTTACTTACCCAATACTTCAAGCTGCTGACATTCTGCTCTACCAAGCTAATAAAGTCCCAGTGGGCGAAGACCAGCGACAACATATTGAGCTTACGCGGGATTTAGGCCAGCGTTTCAACTCAAGGTATAAGGAAGTTTTCCAAATTCCAGATGCCTATATTTTAAAGACTGCTGCAAAGATTAATGATCTCCAAGATCCAACAGCAAAGATGAGTAAGTCTTCTTCTTCACCAGCGGGTGTTATAGACATTTTGGACACCCCAGAAGCTAATCGCAAGAAGATTAAATCCGCTGTCACCGATACAGGGCGCGAAGTAGCTTTTGATGAAAAAGAGAAGCCAGGTATATCCAATTTATTGACAATTCATTCAGCTCTTTCAGGTAAAGCGATACCTGAAATCGTTTCTGAATTTGAAGGTAAAGGTTATGGTGATTTTAAATCGGCGGTTGCTGAAGTAGTAGTTGAATATTTTGCTCCCGTGAAAGCAAGAACTGAAGAGCTTCTCGGTGATAAAGGCGAACTTGCCCGCATACTTAAGATAGGTGCGGATAAGGCAAATGAGGTTGCAGAAGCAACCCTGAAGAAAACATATGACGCAATGGGGTTGATTCCACGTGCGTAAGAGCCGCGCCACTTTGGTGGTGTTGGCCATCTCGCTATTAACAGGGGTATTAACACTTCCGGCGCACTCAACAACAGCCAAGATTGCGGTGATTTATGACCTTAGTGGTCGTGGTGACGGTGGAATTAATGATGATGCAGGTATTGGAGTTGATAAGGCACGTAAGAAATTCAACCTCTCTCCTTTAGCCCTTCGCGAACTTGCTACTAATGGCACAGATGTTGATCGCCTTGTAAAAATGCGCTTCCTAGCTAAGAATGGTTATAACCCCATTATTTTGGTGGGTTACGGGTTTCAAACATCACTCAATCAGGCAATGACAGAATTTCCTGATTTAACCTTCGGAATTATTGATACTTCAAATGTTGGCCAGCTCAATGTAGAAGCTATGGTTTTTAATGAGGCTCAAACTAGTTACCTTGCTGGAGTATTGGCCTCATCAGCATCAAAGAGCAAGAAGATTGGATTCATTCCGGATCAGTATCGAACCAACCTCCG
>CAYRJB010000005.1:1984-39201 GCA_964424485.1 uncultured Actinomycetes bacterium | reverse complement strand
GAAGTATGTCGTCAGCGTGACAATTCAAAATCCACAAGGCATGCATTGGGGGGGGAGTGCTAGGCGGGCCTGTCTTTAAGAAGGTCATGAGTTTTGTTCTTCAATCTAAACACATACCACCAACAGCTGCGGTAAAAATCTCTTATCCATTAAATGAAGCTGAAGTGAAGAAGCGGGTGAAGGCTTGATGAAGTCTCTTCGGCCTATTGCACGATTTGAAAAGAATTTGTCCCAAATAGCCGAATTCCTTCATCTTGAAAAACCCGATATCGATGCAAAAGTGAATGGCCTGACTCTTAATACCGCCTCCCTTGAGAGTAACGACCTATTTATTGCCCTCAAAGGCGAGAAGAGTCATGGTGCAAGTTTTTGGAATCCGACTTTGTCGGCCGCTGTACTGACAGACAGAGAAGGCGCTGCGCTCATACCATCACAAACCCCACTTGTTGTCGGGGAGAAAATTCGTGATTCAATCGGAGATTTGTCGTCGTGGTTCTATAACAAACCCTTTAATTCCATGTTCAATGTTGGAATAACTGGAACCAATGGCAAGACGACGACAGCAACTCTTTTAAACCAAATCTGGAAAAGTCAAAATCGGGTATCAGGTTTTATTGGAACTACTGGAATTGAAATTGCTGGAGAAATCTTCGCTACCTCATTCACGACCCCTGAAGCTCCTGAATTGCAGGCGATTGCCGCTTCAATGGTGGAGAGGCACGTTACACATACGGTGATGGAGGTAAGTAGTCATTCCATAGTTCAAAAGCGAATTAACGGGGCGCGCTTTAATATCGCTGCATTCACTAACCTTTCGCAAGACCACCTCGATTTTCACAAAACAATGGATGAATATTTCGAAGCAAAAGCTAGATTGTTTACGACGGAGTATTCAGATCTTGGATTTATAAATATTGATAATCCTTATGGCGCAAAACTCTACGAGAGAGCATCAATTCCAATGATTGCTGTTTCTCGATTAAACAAGAAGGCAATATGGCATTACACCTCGATTGAAGCAGCACGTGGCGGATATCAGGTGTCACTTCGAGGGGCGGGAGGAGTTCTCATTGAAGGGTTCCTCCCTCTCATCGGAGGTCATAACTTAGATAACGCTCTCATGGCCATTGCGATCGCCGTTGAATCCGGCGTCGATCCTCTGGCAATCTCAGCCCACCTCGCTGAATTAAGAGGACCGGCTGGAAGACTTGAAAAAGTTTCTCTTGGCCAAAATTTCTTAGCGCTTGTTGATTATGCCCATAGCCCTGATGCAGTAGAGCGTGTCCTAGCGGCTGTCAGGGAAATAACTCCTGGGAAAATAATCGCTGTGCTTGGATGCGGTGGAGATAGAGATGTAAGTAAACGCCCTTTAATGGGACGAGCGCTCTCTCAAGGTTCAGACCTCGCTGTCATGACTTCAGATAATCCTCGTAGTGAAGATCCCGAAAAGATTCTTTCAGAGATGCAAGGTGAGATGAAACCTTCAGAAAACCTGGTTATCGAGCTCGATCGTCGAGGAGCGATTGCAATTGCCGTCAGTGAGGCAGGTTTAGGAGATACGGTTATTGTTTTAGGCAAAGGCCATGAATTAGGTCAAGAGATCAACGGGATCAAATACCCTTTTGACGATCGCATTGAACTAGCTCGGGCGATTGAGAGCCTCTCATGATTTCAATGACATTTGGAGAAATTGCAACAATTGTCGGTGGACAGTTACTCAACCTTGCAAGTCATGATGTCACTTCAGCATCACCCATTATTGATTCCAGGAAATCTGAGGCTGGAAAATTTTTTGTTGCATTGCCTGGTGAGCGCACCGATGGGAATAACTATGTTGTCGAGGCTATTCAGTCCGGATGTGAGTGGGCGCTGGTCACTCGCGAATGCGATCAACCATCGATTCTAGTAGATGATGCATTGGCAGCCCTCACTGTCCTTGCTCGCTACTGTAGAGAAGAACTAGCTGAAACCACTGTTATTGGCATAACGGGATCGCAAGGAAAGACAACAACAAAGGATTTACTCACTCACGTACTGTCAACCTATGGTTCGACTGTTGCGCCAGAAGGTTCATTCAATAATGAAATCGGAGTACCTATCACACTTTTAAATTGTGATGAAGAAACACGTTTCTGCATCGTTGAAATGGGAGCTCGCCATAAGGGCGATATTGCTGCTTTATGCGAAATCGCAAAGCCGGATGTAGGAGTAGTGCTCGTTGTAGGTAGCGCACATCTTGGCGAATTCGGCAGCGCTACACGAATTGCTGAAACGAAGTCAGAATTGATTCGTTCACTCCCAGATTCTGGAATTGCAATTCTTGGAATGTACGACGAGTTCACACCTCACATGGCCGATGGTTTGGGAATAAAAACATTTCTATTTGGAGAGAAATCTTCTGCAGATGTGCGCGCGAGCGATATAGAGATGCGAGAAGGACGTGCACACTTTGATCTGATAACGCCTACGGGTCGTACATCAGTCGGATTGCGATTATTAGGACTCCATCAAGTAGCGAATGCCTTAGCAACTGCAGCTGTTGCTAGTGCACTTGGAATTGAAATAGACGGCATTGCAGCTGCGCTATCTACAGCAGAGTCTGCAAGTAAATGGCGTATGGAACTTCATGAAATTGGCACAATGGCGATTATTAATGATGCATATAATGCAAATCCTGAGAGCATGGGTGCGGCACTTCGCACGCTTTCTCTTCTTGCCCAAGAGCGCGGGGGAGTTTCGTGGGCATTTTTAGGCAAGATGCACGAACTCGGCGAGTCAGAATCTGAAGAACACCTAGCTATTGGCAGACTCGCTTCTGAGCTCGGGGTCGATAACCTCGTCTCTGTTGGAACCAGCCTTTATTTGGATGGTCTCAATCTGGATGCAGCAGCAGGTGATGAACTGATGACATATTTTGCTCTGACTCAAGAAGAAGCAATGAAATACGTGAAGTATTTCTCAGAAGGAGATGTCGTTTTGGTTAAAGCTTCCCGAGCTGAACACCTGGATGAATTGTCAGAGAAAATGATTAGTGCATTAACAAGCTTGACGCAAGGAGATGAGAATAGATGAAAGGCATACTAATTGCCGGAGCTCTCTCAACTCTTCTAAGTTTTCTCTTCACTCCTGCGTTGATTAGATTGCTTGCAAAGCGTGGGTACGGTCAAATGATTCGTGATGATGGACCCCAAAGCCATCACACTAAACGCGGGACTCCAACTATCGGTGGGGTTGCGATTGTTGCATCTGCTGCTTCAGGATATTTTGTCAGCCATATAGTCGATGGAGTCGACATCAGCATCTCAGCACTCCTTGTTTTGGGACTTGTGTTTGGACTTGGAATTGTTGGATTTATCGATGATTGGATCAAAATCGTCAAGCAGCGTTCCCTAGGATTAACTTCGAAACAAAAGTTATTTGGCCAAACCATTGTGGCGATTGCTTTTGGTTACTCTGGCACACATTTCCGCGATTCTTTTGGTCTAACCCCAATTTCGAGCAATCTTTCAACCGTCAGAGATACATCTATTAAGTTAGGTATTGGTGTCTTGATTCTTTGGGTTCTCTTTCTTGTACTCGGAACAAGCAACGGAGTTAATCTGACAGATGGCCTTGATGGGCTCGCAAGCGGAACGTCAATCATGACTTTTCTTGCATTTGTCATGATCGGGGTCTGGGAATTTAGACAAAGCTGTGCGCTTGATGCAATCGGTAAGTGTTACATGGTTCGCGACCCTCTCGACTTAGCAGTACTTGCTTCGGCTTTTGCAGGTGCATGTGCTGGATTTCTCTGGTGGAACACTTCTCCCGCTCGTATTTTTATGGGCGATGTCGGTTCGCTCGCTCTGGGAGGTGCAATCTCTGGTCTTGCAATCACTCTGCGAATTGAAATGCTGCTCGCACTATTAGGCGGGCTTTTCGTGCTCATTACACTCTCGGTTTTGATTCAAACAACATATTTCAAGTTGTCCGGCGGTAAACGAGTTTTCCGAATGGCTCCACTTCATCACCACTTCGAACTGCTTGGGTGGGGCGAAGTCACGATTGTTGTGCGTTTTTGGATTATTGCTGGCCTATGTGTCGCCGCTGGCCTTGGCATTTTCTATGCCCAATGGGTAGTGCAGTGAAATGTTATCCCACGAATCTTTCGAAAAGTCTCTTAGCTCTCGCACGATTGCGGTAATTGGTGGGGGAGTTACCGGCGAGGCGGTCATTCGATTTCTTCAAACGCTTGGTGTACACCCGATTGTTGTTGACGAAAAGTCTGAAATTGTTGCAGGCATTCCAACCACAAAAGTTGCACCTGTATGTGATTTAGCAATTCTCTCACCTGGATGGAAGCCAACTCACCCAATCATCTCCTCTCTTCGGTCGGCTGGAACAGAAATCTTGAGCGAAATAGATTTTGCGTGGCGAATTAAAGAAGAGCGAGCCCCTCATCAAAAATGGGTTGCTATTACTGGTACAAATGGAAAAACTACAACGACTCAAATGCTTGAATCTATTTTTGAGAAATCTGGAATTCGGGCAACAGTCTGTGGAAACGTTGGTAGAACGGTCGTTGAAGTTGTTTCACAAGCAGAACCATATGTATTTCTTGGTTTAGAGCTATCCTCCTTTCAAATTGAGTGGAGTAATGAAGCGCATTTTTCTGCATCAGCAATATTGAATATTGCAGAAGATCATGTCGATTGGCATGGCAGTTTTGAAGAGTATGCAAAAGCAAAGTTGAAATTGTTGAGCCACTCGGATCTGGCCATTCTCAATGGTGATGATCCAGAGTTGGCGGTTCGGACTCCGGCAATTCGCGGTGAAAAGGTTTTGTATTCTTTAGAAACACCAGGCGCAGGAGAGATTGGTTTAGTGGAAAATCTCTTAGTTGATCGTGCATTTGTTGCAGATCCCATGCACGCTGAAAGCTTTGCAGAATTAGCCGACATAAAGCCGACCGTTCCGCATAATGTCTCCAACGCCTGTGCCGCGGCCGCACTTGCCCTGGCTTTGGGTCTCACTCACTCGCAGGTGAAATCAGGGTTATCTGCATTTATTCTCGATCACCATCGAATGGAGCTCGTGCTTGAGCATGATGGCATCTCATGGATTAATGATTCTAAGGCCACCAATCCTCACGCTGCAGCTGCATCGATTATGAGCCATCACAACGTAATTTGGATTGCAGGTGGTTTGGCAAAGGGTGCAGATATGGATCCGTTAATCGCACGCGTCTGTGTTCGATTGAAAAAGGTGATTGTTATCGGAAGCGATGGTCCTCTGATTATCTCAGCACTTGCAAAGCAAGCACCCCAAATACCCGTTCTTCAAGTTGAGAAAAATAGCTCTTCAGAGAATTTCATGGATGAAATTGTTCGGGTAGCGAAAGACATCGCAGAAGCAGGTGATGTCGTATTGCTAGCTCCTGCATGTGCATCCATGGATCAATTTATTTCATACGCGCAGAGAGGTTCTCTCTTTGTCGATTCCGTCAGGCGAATTGTTGGTGAAGCATGAAACGGTATGTAGGTTTCCTCTCCAAACCAATTGCTCCCTATCGAATCATTACCTTCTCTGTCGGTCTGCTATCTGGTCTTGGCATCGTGATGGTTCTTTCAGCATCTGCAGTTAAATCTTTTGAGCAAACCGGTTCTTCCTACTCAATCTTTCTCAAGCAACTCTTATTTTTTACAATTGCAATCGCATCACTCAATATTGCATCGAGAATGAAAATTGAGATTTGGCAGAAAATTGGAAAGATTGCGATTCCGTTGGCAATATTTGGTCTACTTATGCCCCAATTACCTATAATTGGAAAAGAGATTAATGGAAATAAGTCCTGGATTGCTTTGGGACCCTTCACGCTTCAGCCAGCTGAATTCGCTAAGTTACTCCTTATTCTCTTCATCGCTACTCGCCTCGTTATCTTCGAGAAAAAGGTTGAGAGATATAAGAATGGTCTCAGTGATGAAAAGATGGGGCCTTGGTCCCTGATCGTCGATCTAGCTCCAGGGATGCTTGCGATGCTAGTACTCATCATGGCTGGTAAAGATTTGGGAACAGCGCTGATTGTGGGCGGTATCGGAATATTGATGATTTATCTGTGCGGCACTCCCATGCGTCAGATGTTCGTCGTTTTATTAGGAGCCTTGCTAGCTGCTGGTGCTTTAGTCGTTACTCAACCTCATCGCGTCAGTCGCTTTGCCGCATTTCTCCATCCCTTTGATCCTCAAGTTTACAAATTTGCCGGTTGGCAAACTGCGCACTCCGTCATGGGGCTAGCCAGCGGTGGATTCTTTGGGGTCGGACTCGGGGCAAGCAAGCAGAAGTGGGGCAATCTTTCGGAGGCCAATACTGATTTTATCTTCTCAGTAATAGGTGAAGAACTTGGGCTACTCGGAACTTTAGCGGTGCTCTTCACTTTTGGAGCGCTCATCTATGGAATTCTCCGTACTGCGATTAATACAAAAAACCATTTTGAAAAATTTGCAGTTGCAGGAATTGGAAGTTGGCTTTTGCTTCAAGTGATAGTGAACGTAGCGTCAGATATAGGAGTTTTTCCAGTCATTGGAGTCACTTTGCCATTTATTTCCTATGGGGGCTCCTCACTCATTGCAAATTATTTGGGCATTGCGTTTGTTCTGAATGTGTTGCGTCGAGACCCCGCAATCCGCGAGGAACTTACTCACGCAAAACACAGACGAGCAAAGGCGGTTAAAGAGGTGAGGCGATGAAGATCGTACTTGCAGGCGGAGGCACCGCGGGGCATGTGGAGCCTGCGCTTGCTGTGGCTCACGAATTGCGCCATCGAATTCCTACTTGTGACCTTTTGTTTGTCGGAACACAACAAGGAATCGAAAATGACTTAGTTCCACAAGCTGGCTTTAGGCTGATTCATATCAAGAAAATGACATTTCCTCGCCAAATTTCAGTTGGAACTTTTATTTGGCCACTGCGATATTTAACAGCCCTCATTCAGTCGCTGAGAGCAGTCAGTGGAGCTGATGCCGTCATTGGATTTGGTGGATATGTAAGCGCTCCGATTTATATCGCAGCTTTTATTCGGCGTATTCCTATCTTTGTCCATGAAGCCAACGCTATTGCCGGCCTCGCAAATCGCCTAGGTTCATTCTTTGCCGAGCAAACAATGGTTGCATTTGCTTCGACCATCATTCGACATCGCTCTATGCGTAAAGCCCAGATAGTTGGCATTCCACTTCGAGCCAGCATAGTCTCCGCTGCGAAAATGTCGCGCGACGAGCAAGAAGATGTGCGTCGCAGGCAGCTTGATGCTTGGGGACTTCACAATGCTCCAACTGTTTTAATATTTGGCGGATCGAGTGGTTCTGCACATATAAATTCGGTAATTTCAGAATCCCTGAATGCGATTTTAACGACTGGCTTACAAGTCGTTCATGTTGTAGGCAGAAAAAATGAGCTTCCACTTTCTCGAAGTGGTTATCTGCCTCTGCCTTACATCGACGATATGGCCAGTGCTCTGGTGGCGGCGAACTGGGTTATTTCTCGAAGTGGCGCGGTAACCTGCGTCGAACTAGCTGTGTTGGGCAAATTCGCACTTCTTATCCCACTTCCAATTGGCAATGGGGAACAGAGATTTAATGCAGAGGCCTTAACTATCAACCATCAGGCGGAGATTATTGATGATGGTATTTTTAGTCGCGAATGGTTGACATCCAACCTTGAGAGATTGATGCAAGCGGCATCACTGCCTCGAAATGAAATACTTGATTTTCCATTGAATTCAGCTGAGCTGATTGCGGATTCAATAGTTTCAGTGATTGAAAGGGCGGGCCATTGAATCACTTGTCCCAGGGCTTGCTCGGTAAACATGTCCACTTTATAGGCATTGGTGGAGCTGGAATGAGCGGAATAGCTCGAATCATGCTTGCGCAAGGTGCTCGCGTTTCAGGTTCAGATTTAAAGAGTTCACTTGTTACAGAACAACTGCAAGTTTTAGGCGCCAGAATTTTCAAAGGACACGACTCTGCCCATCAGAATGGAGCAGATGTTCTTGTTGTTTCTACGGCAATTGATGAAAGCAATCCAGAGCTTCAAGCTGCTCAGGCGCGCGGAATTGAAATCATGCACCGAGCCCAAGCCCTCGCTTTCGTCATGCAGGGCAAGAAGCCGATTGCGGTTGCTGGCACGCATGGCAAAACGACGACTACCTCAATGTTGACCGTAGCGCTTCAGACTGCAAATCTCGATCCTTCTTTTTCAATCGGTGGAATGATTAATGCAACCGGAACAAATGCTCATCACGGAAGCGGTGAATATTTTGTAGCAGAGGCGGATGAATCTGATGGTTCATTCCTTTCCTATTCGCCTTTTGCGGGAATTATCACCAATATTGAGTTAGACCACGTTGACCACTTTGCCTCCCAAGAGGCTGTAGATGCTCTATTTAAGAAATTTACTGAACGATTCGATTCGAATGGAGTCTTGATTCTCTGTGGCGACGATTCGGGTGTTCAGAGATTGCGTGCTGCATTAGGTTCACTCAAGACAGTGACATATGGAATAGATACATCGAATGACTACTTCGTAGACTCTATTGAATTGGGGCCGCTCTCTTCTCGGGGTCGAGTTCTTCATCGAGGGAAGGCGATTGCCGTTTTAGATCTTTCAGTTCCAGGCCTACATAACTTGCTCAATGCGCTTGCGGTAGTTGCTCTCTGCAATGAACTCGGACTGGCGCTCACCCCAATTATTAATGGTTTGGCAAGTTTTAGTGGATCGCGCAGGCGTTTTGAAATAAAAGGTGAAATCTCTGGTATTCGTGTTGTAGATGATTATGGTCACCACCCAACAGAAGTCCGTGTGACTTTAGATGCTGCGCGTCGATTTGCCGGATCTGGCCGAGTGATTACGATTTTTCAACCTCATCGATTCTCGCGCACCCAACAGTTTGCTAGGGAATTTACACACGCACTTGAAAAATCTGACCTGGTATTCCTTTTAGATATATATGCAGCAAGTGAAAAGCCCATTTCCGGAGTGACTTCAGAGCTGATTGCTCAAGCGGGGGACGAGCGATTCGTTTACCTTCCCTCCATGATTAACGTTGTTGAGAAAGTTGCAGAGATTGCAGAACCCGGAGATGTAATTATCACGATGGGCGCTGGAGACGTTTCATCTTTGGCTCCGGCAATAGTCAGTGCGCTAGAAGAGAGATTTTCTGCGTGAGAGGTAAGTTGCGTTTTATCAGGAAATCTCCCGGAATAATTCTCGTCATTGCTTTACTTTGCCTCGGCTCCTACCTTTTAGGATGGTCCACTCTGTTTTCGGCAAGAAGTATCGCTATAGAAGGAACAGAGCGGACACTTGAAGTTCAAAGAACTCTGGCGGCATTGCCCAAAAATGTTTATCGAGAAAAGGCTCCACTTGCTCGTATCGATACCCGATACATTTCACGAAAGATTGCATCACTTGATTGGGTTAAGAGTGAGAAGATAATGCGCGATTGGCTGCATGGCCGAATTGTTATCTCGATTCGCGAACGAGAACCAGTAGCGCAATTCGTCAATGATCGAGGCGGGCTTTCACTCATCGATAAAACTGGAAAAGTTTTTGATTCACCCTCCTCTCTTTCGCGCTATCCGGTAATCACCTTCGGTGATTCGCAGCCAATTCTTAAGTCGGAAATTGCCGCTTTTATCGTTGCCTTGCCAGATGAATTTCTCACCTCGCTGGACTCATTGGCGATTCGCCAACCCATCTACATTCAAAGCGCTCACCATGGCCTTGGAAATGGTCGACTTATTATCCGGTGGGGAGACAACAGCGCTCTTGCAACAAAAGTGAAAGTGATAAACGCGCTATTAGCCCTCGAGGAGAATAAAAAAGCACGATTGATAGATGTAATTTCGCCACTAAATCCAATCGTCAAGTAAGAGTCGAGCAATAAGGAAGTGATCTAAATTCGCTTTCCTTGATTTTTTTAGGCGAATAACTTCATGAGATAAAAACTCGTGTCGGTGTTTGATTGCGCAACCTTTGGGTCTTACTTTTACGCATCCAAATGAGGAACCTTAACTCTCAAGTAGAGATTTAAGGTGAAGGAGATAACCGTGGCAACACCGCAAAATTATTTAGCAGTCATCAAAGTTGTAGGTATTGGTGGCGGCGGCGTTAATGCTGTCAATCGCATGATTGAAGCTGGCCTTAAAGGTGTCGAGTTCATTGCTATTAATACAGATGCACAACAACTCATTATGAGTGATGCAGATGTGAAATTGGATATTGGTCGTAAATCCACTCGCGGTCTTGGTGCAGGTGCTGCACCGGAAGTTGGTCGACAAGCAGCGTTAGATCACGCAGAAGAGATTGAAGAAGTTTTGCGTGGTGCAGATATGGTTTTTGTAACTGCAGGTGAAGGTGGCGGAACAGGAACTGGTGGAGCGCCAATCGTTGCAAAGATCGCAAAAGATTTAGGTGCACTCACAGTTGGCGTAGTTACCAAGCCATTTTCATTTGAAGCTAAGCACCGAACTGTTCAAGCAGAAGAAGGAATAGAAACTCTGCGCCATGAAGTAGATACTCTCATTGTCATTCCTAATGACCGTCTTCTTGCAATTTCAGATCGATCCATCACCGCAGTCGAAGCATTCAAGAGTGCCGACCAAGTATTGCTTTCAGGTGTTCAAGGCATTACGGACCTCATCACTACACCAGGACTTATCAATCTAGATTTTGCAGATGTTAAATCAGTAATGGCTGGTGCGGGTTCTGCTCTCATGGGGATTGGTTCGGCTCGTGGTGAAGCGCGCGCAACTCGTGCAGCTGAATTGGCAATATCAAGCCCATTGCTTGAAGCATCAATCGATGGTGCTCGTGGAGTTTTGTTATCAATAGCTGGCGGTTCAGATCTGGGACTCTTCGAGTTATCTGAAGCCGCTGAACTTGTAGCGAAATCTGCTCACCAAGATGCGAATATTATTTTTGGCACAGTCATTGATGATGCCCTCGGCGATGAAGTGCGAATTACTGTTATAGCTGCCGGTTTTGAAGGTGGGCAACCGAAGAAAGTATCCATGCCGACGATTTCGGCAACCGCACTTACGGGTCAAGCTGATCCAATCGCCTCAAACGACCCAATCTCGGTAGCTATGAATAGCTCCCTAGAAGATACTGGTGAAGTTCCAACAATGGCATCACCTCGTCGACGTATTTCATTTGAAGAGCTAGTTACTGAGGATGAGATCGACGTTCCTGATTTCATGAAGTAATTTTTCTGTGGCATCAATAACCTTCACCTCAAAAGAGTGGGGGAATTTCGGCTATCTGCCAGGTTGTAGCAAGCTGGACGTTGATCAAAATCGCAAACGATTGACCAGAGCCCTCTCTCTATCGCGAATTATTTTCATGGAACAAACTCATTCGGCAGATGTTGTGGAAGTTGATATGGCATCAGCCGTTCCGACAAGTGATGGCATCATCACTAGGGTTAAAGCTCTAGGTTTGGCGGTTCTCGCTGCAGACTGCGTCCCGTTGCTCCTTAAAAGCAGAGAATGTGTTGGGGCAGTTCATGTTGGACGCAAAGGTATGGAGAAGAAAATTGCTACCCGAGCGATCTCAATGATGAGAGAGATGGGCGCAGGCGAGATCACAGCTTTTATTGGTCCGTCGGTTTGCGGCAGGTGTTACGAAGTCTCACCTGAGATGTATCGTGAAGTTATTTCACAGATTCCAGAATCTGCAACCCGTGACGATATTCACTGCCTCGATATCAAGGCTGGTCTAACGGCCGAGTTGGAATTACTCAATATCTCAATGAACAATCTCGACATTTGCACAATGGAGAACTCTGATTTCTTCTCGCATAGAGTAAGTGCAAGTAACGGGCTCCCAGAGGGGCGGCAGGTAGGAGTCATCTCATTGTGACAACTCGAGCTCTGGAGATAGCGCAAGGCTTGCGCTCTGTACAAGAGGAAATTCATTCAGATACGACTCTGATTGTGGTGACAAAAACATTCCCAATCAGTGACCTTGAAATTCTCTATTCGCTAGGAGTCCGAGATTTTGGAGAGAATCGGATTGAAGAGCTAGAAGTAAAAGCCGCAGCACTTCCCGATGATGTGAGATGGCATTATCTGGGGCAAATTCAAGGTAAGAAAATTGCCCGAATCGCACGTCATGCAGATGTGATTCATTCGCTTGATTCGCTGGAACATGCTGAAAAATTTACTCAATTCGACAGTCTTGAATACTTTCTCCAAATTAACCTCGAGCCATCACGCACCGATAGGGGTGGAGTTGCCCCGGGCGAAGTTGCATCATTTCTGCAGAATTCACCAATACACATCCATGGATTAATGGTCGTTTTGCCGCTCAATCTGGATCCGGATGAGGGTTTTGAATCTATGCGAGTTCTTCAAAAAGAGTTAATAAATAAGGGTTTTAGCGAGATCACTTCTCTCTCTATGGGGATGAGTGGGGATTTTAAAATTGCCCTTCGTCATGGCGCGACACACATCCGAGTCGGGAGCTCAATCCTCGGTTCGCGCTAGTACCTCGCCTAAAATTGAGCCATGGCTAATGCATTCAAACGCGTCGCAAATTATCTTGGTTTGGTTGATGAGGAAGATGACCTACAACCAGTCGTCGAAACGCCGGAACCACGTCGTGTGCGACCTGTTGCGCCAACTCCTACTTGGGCAACCCCTTCACAAAGTGCGCCTTCTGTACGCGTTGCTCCAGCTCAGACAACTGCCGCTGCTGCGCCAGTTATGCAGAGCGAGCTTCCAATCATGGACCAAATTTTCACAATTCATCCTCGTTTTTATAACGAAGCTCGCGTAGTCGGCGAAAAATATCGCTCTGGCCAACCAGTGCTCATGAACCTTTCGGATATGGATGAAACTGAGCGTAAGCGTTTAGTGGACTTTGCTTCTGGTTTAGTTTTTGGACATTACGGCTCAATTGAGCGCGTTACGTCAAAAGTTTTTCTCCTCACCCCGCCAAATGTCCGCGTTTCCAGTGAGGGCAAGGCTGCGGCAGCGGAAGCTAGTTTCTTCAATCAATCTTGATGCTCCTTTAAATTAATGTTTTCATCGGGGTTCAGTGTGGGCGGAATAATTTATTCACTCTGCCAATTCTTCATCCTTGCTCTCTTTGGACGAATAATTTTCGATTACATACGAATGTTTTCGCGTGATTGGAGGCCTCGTGGGGTTGTACTTGCAATTGCAGAGGCGATTTATGCAGTTACCGATCCGGCCATGAATTTTGCAAGGAGATTTATTCCACCGCTTCGGCTAGGTGCCGTCGCAATCGATCTATCTTTTATCGCAGTGTTTATTGCTGTCCAAATGCTTGGACGAATTGCTTTAAGCCTTAGTTAAATCAGGCTTTCGTAATTCTTAGGCCAAGGGATATTTCATTATCCCCATAGGAAATAGAAGTATCTTCTTCAACGCTTAACGCGAGTACTTCTTCAGCAATTTGATTTAAAGCGCCGTTGATTGCAGCACTCGTATCCGGTGCAGCGCTAAATCGAACATGAATACGGTCGCTGATATCAAACCCACTATTTTTGCGCTCTTCTTGGATTGCTCGGATTACCTCGCGAACCACACCTTGTGCAATCAAGTCTGGTGTCAATGCAAGATCGAGAGCAACACTCTCGCCCGAATGACTTGCAACCGACCATCCAGATTTAGGGGTTTCTGTGATCACAAGATCATCAAGTACGAGATCGGCAAATTTCCCATCGTAGGGGAGTGAATGGGCTCCAGTATTTCGAATGCTCTTCACCAAGGTGGCTGCATCAGCTGCCGAGATTGCCTTCGCGATAGCCTGAACATCGGCGCCATAACGGGTGCCTATTGAACGAAAATTTGCTTTGATTGAAATGCTGACAAGATCATCGCCAGCTGTTGCGATGTCCTCCATCTGAATCACGTTGAGTTCATCGGCGATATGCGATCTGATTTCCGGATCCATTTTTTCCCAGCCAGGTGCGGAAACTAGCGCTCGAGCTAGTGGTTGGCGAATTTTTACTTTGGATTCTGCGCGCGCTGCTCGACCAAGTTCAACTACGCGGCGTGAAAGTCGTACAGAATGGGAGAGTTCGTTATCAACAGCGCTTGGAATAACTTGAGGGAAAGATGTTAGATGAACAGAAGTCGCTGCATCTGGTTCTGCTACTCGAATCAATTCTTGCCAGACATGTTCGGAGATGAAAGGCACCATAGGCGCCATCAATTGCGTGAGAACTTTGAGCGCTCCATAAAGAGTGTTGAGGGCATCGATATCTCCATCCCAAAAACGACGCCTGGATCTGCGAACATACCAATTAGATAGGTCATCGATAAATGCCGCGAGCAATCTACCTGCCTCTTGCGAATCAAAACTTTCATATGCTCTTTCGACATTCGCAATAAGTTGGTGGAGCTCAGAGAGAATCCATCGATCCATAGTTGCAGATGATGTACTCATTTTTTCAGGCACTGAATATTCAGAAGCTTTGGCATATAAAGTAAAGAATGAAACAGTATTCCAGTAGGTTAATAAGGTCTTGCGCACGACATCGGATAAGGCATCGTGTCCAACGCGTCGAGCACTCCATGGAGAACCGGCTGCAAGCATGTACCAACGAACAGCATCAGCGCCGTGTTGATCCATTAATGGAATTGGCTCGAGTACATTGCCTAGATGCTTGGACATCTTTCTGCCATCTTTATCGAGAATATGCCCAAGACATAAAACTGTTTTATATGCGGATTCGTCGAAGACAAGGGTGCCAATAGTCATCAGTGTGTAGAACCAGCCACGTGTTTGATCAATCGCTTCGCAGATAAAGTCAGCCGGATATGCAGCTTTAAACTTCTCTTCACTGCCTGGCTTGTGCGGGTAACCCCACTGTGCAAATGGCATAGCGCCGGAGTCGTACCAACAATCGATAACTTCTGGAACTCGAACCATTGTCGAGCCACATTCCCCACAAGGATAAGTAATGTCGTCGACAAAAGGTCTGTGTGGATCGGTTTTCCGCACATCTCTGCCAGAGAGCTCGGATAGTTCGGCTAGTGAACCAATGCAGTATTCATGTTTATTTTCGCAACGCCAAATAGGAAGTGGGGTGCCCCAATAACGATTACGAGAGAGTGCCCAATCAATATTGTTATTGAGCCAGTCACCATATCGCCCGGTCTTGATAGTTTCAGGATGCCAGTCGGTCTTCTGATTCTCTCGAATGAGTTCGTTCTTTATGGCTGTAGTTCTTATGTACCAAGATGGTTGCGCGTAATAAATTAGAACTGTGTGGCAACGCCAGCAATGCGGGTAGGAGTGCTCGTATTGCAGATGTTTGTATAAGGCTCCGGAACTCTTTAACTCTTTGACAAGGGGTTTGTCAGCTTCTTTGAAGAAAAGACTGCCAATTAAGGGAAGGTGTGGCTCAAAATGGCCATCTGGCTGAACTGGATTTACAACCGGCAAGTTATAACGACGACATACTTGTAAGTCATCTGCACCAAATGCAGGGGACTGGTGCACAAAACCAGTTCCATCTTCTGCAGTCACATAATCGGCAAGAACGATGAAATGGGCATCCGGAATCTCGAGATAATCAAAAGGGCGTTTGTAAGTGATGCGCTCGAGCTCTGAGCCTTTAAATGATGCTAATACTTTTGCTTCTTCACCAAGAATGTGAGCAAGGTCTTCTGCAATAACCAAACGTTCAGTTTTACCCTCATCGCCAGCAAGCGGAACTTCTACTACTACATATGTAAATTCAGGATGAGCAGCAACCGCCGTATTCGACACAAGCGTCCATGGTGTTGTTGTCCAAACGAGAAAGCTTGCGCCAAGCTCGGCAATCTTTCCACTTGTAGCTGGGAAGCGGACATAAACAGATGGATCTGTGACGGTTTCATAACCTTGCGCAAGTTCGTGGTCAGATAAACCAGTTCCACAACGCGGGCAGTATGGAGCCACACGATGGTCTTGAACAAGAAGCTTTTTCTTCCAGATTTGTTGCAGTGACCACCATACTGATTCGACGTATTCCGGAGACATCGTCCAATAGGCTTCATCAAAATCAACCCAGAAACCCATGCGTCTGGTCATCTTTGTAAATTCATCTACATGGCGTTGCACAGATTCGCGACATTTTGCATTGAATTCGGCAATGCCAAACTTTTCAATATCGCCTTTCCCTGAAAAGCCAAGTTCCTTTTCAACGGCGATTTCTACCGGAAGTCCATGGCAATCCCATCCCGCTTTTCGAATTACTTGTTTGCCTTTCATTGTTTGAAAACGAGGAAAGGCATCTTTAAATACTCGTGCTTCGATGTGATGAGTTCCCGGAACTCCATTCGCAGTTGGGGGGCCTTCAAAAAATGTCCAGTTCGGATGCCCATCTCCAGCTGCAACAGATTTTTCAAAAACTCCTTCGCGCTCCCAGAACGCAAGAATGGAGTGCTCTGTTGCGGGAAGGTCGATCTGCGGGGAGAGCGGTGAAATCTTCTTGCTCAAGCGCATCTGCCCCCTTCGCAATCTCTCAGTCTCTGGAACTCTTGCATACTCTTTATTATGAGCATTGGCTGGCAAGTCTAGCGTGGCTCAGTTGGAGTTTTACTCAACCGGGTTCTACCCTTCTCACTTCAAGCAGGGGGTCTCTATGGGCGTCAAAAAAGTTGCTAAAAAACTGGCATCAAAGGTCACGGCTAAAAAGCCGACAAAAAAAGTTGTGGCAAAAAAGCCAGCAGCCAAAAAGGCTCCAGCAAAGAAAGCCATAGCCAAAAAAGCCCCTGCAAAGAAGGCCCCAGCAAAGAAGGCCCCAGCAAAAAAAGCCGTGGCTAAGAAAGCGCCTGCTGGGCGGAATCCAAATATCGTTAAACCACAACTTTCAAAGAAGGCTCCAGGCAAACCTTTCCCTGCAAAATTGCAATCAACCACAAAAGGAAATGCAACAACTATCTCTGTAGCGCCAAAAGAAGTAAATGTGGCAGAAGTCGTTGTCGTCGAAAAGCGCCTCTCAATGTTGCCTCCGACCAAACCTCTTAACCTTTCAAAGAAGGGTCCCTCTCTCAAGCCAATTAAGGCAGCTCCAGCGCCTCACATTGCAAGCGAAACCGACGGAGCATTTACTGCGGCCGAACTCAAAGAGATGAAGCAGATGTTGCAGAAAGATCTCATACGTTTGCGGGAAGAACTTGCTGAAACAGAAGCAGAGATGGAAGATCTGATTTCAGCTGCAGGTGTTGGTGCGGGCGATGATCAAGCCGATGCGGGCACAAAGACATTTGAACGCGAACATGAAATGTCTCTTGTATACAACGCGCAAGATATGGTGCTTCAAACCGAACGTGCAATCGAACGTATTGAGAACAAGTCTTATGGGAAATGCGAAGAGTGCGGATCCTTTATTGGCAAAGCGCGCTTGCAAGTATTTCCACGGGCAACATTGTGCATGTCGTGCAAGCAGAAAGAAGAGCGTCGCTAAATTTGAAGAAGCTTTATGGTCGTGTTGCAATTATTGCAACAGCGATACTCTTCATCGATCAGCTTTCAAAATATCTTGCACTTCGCCTTCTTGGGGATCAGCCAGAGGCAATTATTGGTGATTTTCTAAGATTTAATCTTGCGCGTAATTCTGGGGCCGCTTTCAGCTTGGCCACAGGATCATCAATCGCTCTAGCATCTTTTGGGTTTGCATTTTTGATGCTCACCCTTGTTCTGCTACGCCACCTACGCAACTTTCATTGGGCGCTTGTATCTGGCCTGGTCCTCGGCGGACTTTTAGGCAACCTAGTTGATCGTGTATTTAGATCACCTGGATTACTGAGGGGATCGGTTGTAGATTGGATTGAATTGCCACACTGGCCAATATTCAACCTCGCCGATGTAAGCCTGGTGAGCGCTGCGTTTATTGCAACAATTCTGACTTTTAAAGGTGTAGATCCGCGTGTTCATTAGTGCGTTACAGTGCAGACATGTCGCGTGAGGTGAAGGTTGTTACGATTCCAGAGGGTTTGGAATCAGAGCGTATCGATGCAGCGCTTGCAAGGTTATTGGGACTCTCTCGCTCGGTCATAGTTGATCTCATTGAAGCCGGCGATATCACGCGAAACAGTAAAGTCGTGATGAAAAGCGAAAAGGTTTCCGCCGGTCAAATCTTGGAAATTCGAATGCCAGCTCCGAAGAAACCTATCGAAGCAGTGCCAACTCCAGTTGATGGACTGGAGGTTGTATTTAATGATGATGATGTCATTGTCATTAACAAACCGGCTGGAGTTGCATCACACCCTAGCCCGGGTTGGCACGGTCCGACCGTAGTTGGCGCACTCATGGCAGGCGGATTTACTATCACGACAACCGGAGCACAGGAACGACAAGGTGTTGTACATCGACTTGACGTTGGAACTACCGGCTTAATGGTGCTTGCTAAAAATGAAAACGCGTACACGAGTCTTAAAGATCAATTTCGCACACGATCGGTTGAGAAGACTTACCATGCTTTAGTTCAAGGTCATATGGATCCAAGCGAAGGGACTATAGATGCCCCTATAGATAGACATCCACGTGATGACTATCGCTTCGCTGTGGTTGCCGATGGCAAACCCAGTATTACCCATTACAAAACTCTTGAGTTTTTCCCTGCATGTTCTCTTTTAGAGATTGAACTCGAAACTGGTCGCACCCATCAAATTCGTGTGCACTTTTCGGCCCTTCATCATCCACTCGTTGGTGATATCACATATGGCGCAGACCATACATTGGCGCATAAACTCAATATGACAAGACCGTGGCTACACGCTAAGAAGTTGGCTTTTACTCATCCCCGAAGTGGTGAGCGTCTGGAGTTTGTGACTGATTACCCAGCGGAGCTCGAGCGCTCTCTTGAGTCGCTACAGGGCCCGAAAGTAGGCGAGTAGTAGATTCCACTCGTGCCGAGCGAGAATTTCGTACATCTCCATGTCCATACCGAGTATTCCATGCTCGATGGTGCTGCACGCGTAAAAGAATTAGTTGCCGAAGTTGCTCGCCAGGAGATGCCGGCTATTGCAATAACCGATCACGGAAACGTATTTGGCGCATTCGAGTTCAACAAGCAAGCACGTAAAGCAGGCGTGAAGCCAATCATTGGCATAGAAGCCTATGTCGCACCCGAAAGTCGCTTTGAAAAGAAGAGAGTCAAATGGGCTGAGGGTGGCGAAGATGACGTCTCTGGAGGCGGGGCATATACCCATATGACTTTGCTTGCGGAAAATAATCATGGTCTTGCAAATCTCTTCCGTCTCTCATCACTAGCTTCACTTGAAGGTTTTTATTACAAGCCACGCATGGATAGAGAGCTTCTCTCGAAATACAGCTCTGGTCTCATTGCAACTACTGGCTGTCCGGGTGGAGAAATACAAACAAAGATCCGTATCGGCGCATATAAAGATGCGCTTCAAGCCGCAAGCGATTTGCGAGACATTTTTGGCAAAGAAAATTTCTACCTTGAAATTATGGATCACGGTATTGAGATTGAAAATCGGGTAAAGAAGGATCTTCTCAAACTTGGTAAGGAACTTGGCTTGCCTCTTCTAGCCACAAATGATTTGCATTACACCAAGTTTGAAGATGCAGGAGCACACGCGGCTCTACTTTGTGTTCAATCTGGAAGCACACTTGCTGACCCCAAACGCTTTAAGTTTGATAATGATGAGTTCTATCTAAAAAGCGCTTCGCAAATGCGAGAGCTATTTAAAGATATTCCTGAGGCTTGTGATAACACTCTGCTCATTGCCGAGCGTTGTGATATCACAATGCGCGAAGGCGAGAATCTTCTTCCGCGATTTGATGTTCCAGAGGGTGAAACTGAAGTTACATGGCTAACAAAAGAGGCTAATAGAGGTCTGAAGGAACGTTTCGCGAAAATTCCAGATGGTTATCAAGATAGATTAGATTATGAATTAAAAGTCATGATTGACATGGGTTTCCCTGGTTACTTTCTTGTTGTTGCCGATCTGTGCGCTCATGCAAGAAAAGTTGGAATTCGCGTGGGTCCAGGGCGCGGCTCTGCTGCAGGTTCCCTGGTCTCTTATGCCCTTGGAATTACTCAACTTGATCCCATTCGTCATGGTCTACTTTTTGAGCGCTTCCTCAATCCTGAGCGCATTTCAATGCCTGATATTGACCTTGATTTCGATGAACGTCGTCGTTCAGAGATGATCAAATATGCAACAGAAAAATATGGCGAGGATCGAGTCGCACAGATCATCACATATAGCAATATTAAGTCCAAGCAGGCTCTCAAGGATTCAACTCGAGTTCTGGGTTACCCATATGCAATCGGAGATAAAATTACGAAAGCTCTTCCACCTTCAGTGATGGGTAAAGACATCACCCTTGGTGGTGCATTCGATAAAGATGATCCGCGCTATGGCGAAGCTGGGGAATTTAGACAAATCTATGACTCCGACCCCGATGCAAAACGAATTGTGGATACAGCCCGGGGCCTCGAAGGACTCAAAAGACAATGGGGAGTTCATGCTGCTGGAGTGATCCTTAGTCGAGACCCACTCTTGGATGTGATTCCAATTCATCGCCGGGAAAGTGATGGAGCAATCATCACTCAATTTGATATGGGTGCATGCGAAGCAACTGGCTTGCTCAAAATGGATTTTCTGGGACTGCGCAATCTTTCCGTGATAGATGAATGTTTATTGAATATTAAAAAGAATCAGAATATTGAGGTAGATCTTTCTACTTTAACGCTCGATGATCCCAAAACCTTCGAATTGGTTTCTCGCGGCGATACATTGGGAGTTTTCCAGCTAGATGGCGGGCCGATGCGTGCTCTACTCAAAGCCATGAACCCTGATTCATTTGAAGATATCTCTGCTGTTCTAGCGCTGTATAGACCAGGCCCAATGGGAGTCAATGCACATTACGACTATGCCGATCGAAAAAATAAACGCAAGCCTGTCGAACCGATTCACCCAGAACTTAAAGAGCCGCTTGCAGATATTTTGGACGATACATACGGTCTTATTGTTTATCAAGAACAAGTGATGGCAATTGCTCAACGGGTAGCGGGCTTTTCACTCGGTCGAGCTGATCTGCTTCGCAAAGCGATGGGTAAGAAGCAGAAAGATATTCTCGATAAAGAATATGTGAACTTTGCTGAGGGTATGAAAGCGAACGGCTTCAGTGATGGAGCAGTAAAGAAACTATGGGAGACGCTCATCCCATTCTCTGATTATGCGTTCAACCGGGCACATACTGCTGGATATGGTCTTGTTTCTTATTGGACCGCATACCTCAAAGCAAACTTCCCGACAGAATATATGGCTGCGCTCTTGACTAGCGTAAGAGACGATAAAGATAAATCAGCTCAGTACCTCAACGAGTGTCGCCGCATGGGGCTCAAAGTCCTTGCACCTGATGTGAACGAGTCATTCTCTGATTACGCTGCTGTTGGTAACGATATTCGATTTGGGCTTAGCGCCATCCGTAATGTTGGTGAGAATGTCACAGAATCAATTGTGAAGATGCGCCTTGAAAAGGGAAGATATTCATCGTTTGCCGATTTCCTTGCGAAATCAGAGCAACACGTGTGTAACAAGAAGACAATCGAATCCCTCATTAAAGGAGGTGCTTTCGATTCATTGGGATCTTCGAGAAAAGGATTGATGATGGTATATCTCGAAGCCATTGATGCAATCAATGAAACTAAGCGCGCAGAGGCAATTGGCCAATTCGATCTCTTTGGGTCAGATGCAACTTCAGGTACTCAAATTTCCACAGTTGAGCTTGATATTCCAGAAGGCGAGTGGGACAAACAGATTCTTTTGGCATATGAACGAGAAATGCTTGGTCTGTATGTATCTGACCATCCATTACTTGGAGTGGAACACATTCTTCGCGCTGCCGTTGACATTCCTATTAGCCAACTTAGTGAAGATGTGATTGCGCATGATCAAATGGTGACGATTGGTGGGCTCATCACTCAAGTTCAACGAAAAGTTTCTAAACAAGGCAATGCTTGGGCAATCGTCACAGTTGAAGATTTAGAAGGCGCGCAAGATGTGATGTTTTTTAGTGGTGCATACACTACGCATGCTCTCAATTTGGTCGAAGATCGCGTTGTAGTCGTTCGCGGCCGCGTTGATAAGCGCGAAGAAGCAATCCGATTTACTGCCATGGAGATGACGATGCCGGATATCTCTGCCGGCCCAACTGGACCTTTGCTTATCTCTATCGAATCAAGTCGCGTCACTCCACCACTTGTGGATCGAATGAAAGAGATCCTCCGATCACACCCTGGTAAACGCGAAGTGCATTTAAGACTGGAAGATAACAATGGGGGATTGGTGATGAAGCTTGACGATGACTTACGAGTCACCGCGTCGCCAAGTTTGAGCGCCGATCTCAAGCAAGTTCTCGGTCCAGATTGCCTCGTCAATTAACTTTTTGACTCCCTTACTTCTCAGTAGAGCAAGTGCGGGCTCATTCATTAGATTTTTATTGTCCACACTGTATCTGCGCACCGATTAGAATTGGTTCATGATTCGTCGTCTCGATCTTCGTAGCAAAGCTCTATCTGCTCGCGACTATCGACGAGAAATACCTCGGGCAGGCCTTGATATTGCGGCTGCAATGCGAGAAATCGAACCGATTCTGAGCGAAGTTAAGCAAGGCAACGAGAAGACGCTCCTAGACATCACCGAGAAATTTGATGGTATTCGACCTCAATCTGTAAAAGTTAATTCGATACTCATGCAAAAAGCTTTGGCAGAGCTGGATCCAAAAATACGTTCTGCTCTTGAGGAAGCTGTGAAGCGAATAACTACCGTTCATCGTAATCAGATTCGGACATCACACTCCACGGAGGTTGTTGACGGAGGAGTTGTCACCCATAAGCAAATTCCGGTCGATCGTGTTGGGCTCTACGTTCCAGGTGGCCGAGCTGTGTACCCGAGCTCTGTCATGATGAATGTAATCCCTGCGCAAATCGCTGGTGTTCAATCAATTGCAATTGCTTCTCCTGCTCAAAGGGAATTCGGTGGAGCGCCGCATCCAACAATTCTTGCGACCTGTGCATTGCTTGGAATCGACGAGGTTTATGCAATAGGTGGCGCACAAGCTATTGCTATGTTCGCATATGGTGTCGAGGGAGTTTGCGAACCTGTAGACATTGTGACGGGGCCCGGAAATATCTATGTCGCTGCGGCAAAACGAGCCCTTCGTGGTCTTATTGGCATTGATTCAGAAGCGGGCCCAACTGAGATCATGATCCTTGCAGATTCGACTGCAAAACCGGGCGATCTTGCATCCGATCTGATCAGCCAAGCCGAACATGATGTCATCGCAGCGGCAGTGCTTGTCACTGATTCTGCAGACCTTATCGAGGACGTGGAAAAGGAATTGGAAAAAAGAGTTGCTGCAACAAAACATCAGGAGAGAATCAGAGAAGCGCTTGCAGGAAAGCAATCTGCGCTTGTTCTCGTGGATTCGATTGATCAAGGGGTTGATGTCGCAAACGCTTATGCGGCAGAACACCTTGAACTCATAGTGCAGAAACCTTCTGAAGTTGCTTCCAAGATTCGCAATGCCGGAGCTGTATTCCTTGGCAGATATTCGCCAGTGTCACTTGGTGATTATTCTGCTGGTTCCAATCACGTCCTACCAACCGGTGGTTGCGCATGTCATTCCAGCGGCCTTTCCGTCCAAACATTTCTTAAAGGGGTATCTTTCATCGAATATTCTCAAGCGGCCTTTGAGAATATTGCATCTAACGTGATAACTCTCGCGGAATCAGAAGACTTACCAGCACACGGCGAGGCAATGAAGGCGAGGTTTGAATGACTCCTTCATGGCCATCTTGGTTGCCGCTTCGGGAGGATTTAAGAAACCTTTCGCCTTACGGTGCACCTCAGATTGATAAAGTGGTTCGACTCAATACCAATGAGAATCCATTTCCATTGCCTCTTGAAGTCGTAAATTCAATTTCGACACGAATTCAGGCAATCGCAATGGATCTTAATCGTTATCCCGATCGCGATGCGGTTCGACTTCGAGAGAAGTTAGCGTTATACATCAATCAGACCGCCGCGACTCATTTCGATGTGACCAACTTGTGGGTGGCAAATGGAAGCAATGAAATCCTGCAAACAATTTTTCTCGCATGTGGAGGTTCTAGTCGACGCGCGATTGGTTTCACTCCTTCATACTCGGTCCACCCGTTGATTGCTCGCATTACCGGAACGGAATGGATATCCGGAAGCCGGGATGATGATTTTGGAATAAATATTGAAAATGCAATCACCCAAATCAGAACACTTCAGCCATCTCTTATTTTCGTAACAACGCCAAATAATCCAACCGGAACTGCCACATCCATTTCAGATCTCACTCAATTAGCAGAAGCAGCCGGTTCGGTCGGGGCGCTACTCGTCGTAGATGAGGCTTACGCTGAATTTTCAGAAGTCGATTCAGCGGTCACTTTGCTTGATAAATTTCCGTATTTGCTCATTTCACGAACTATGAGCAAGGCATTTGCATTCGCTGGAGTTCGCATTGGATACCTCATAGCTCATCCAGAAACTATCGATGCGATGCTCGTAACCCGTCTGCCATATCACCTTAGCGCGCTTTCTCAAGCTGCGGCAGAAGTCGCGCTCGACAATGCATCTTCCTTGCAAGACGGCATTTCACTTCTCGCACGTGAACGTCAAAGACTTCGAGATGCAATTGGAGAAGTCGGTTGGCAAAGTTATGACAGCGCCGCCAACTTCCTTCTCTTTTCTGGATTTACCGGTCTTAGCAAAGAGGTCTGGAAAGAGTTTTTAGATAGAGGAGTTCTCATTCGCGATGTCTCGCTAGAGGGATATTTACGGGTAACAGTCGGAGCGCCTAGTGAGAATGATCAGTTCATTTCCGCTCTGAGAGAAATAGCGAAATAATTGTTCTTACAATAAAGAGGAGAAATAATGGCACGCACAGCACTCGTCGTACGAGAGACTAAAGAGTCGAAAGTATCCGTTTCTTTGAATCTAGACGGATCTGGAAACATCTCAATAGATACAGGCGTACCTTTCTTTGATCATATGCTCTCTCAATTGGGTAAACACGCAGGTTTTGATTTGGAAGTCAAGACAGTAGGAGATGTTGATGTTGACTCACACCACACGGTTGAAGATACATCGCTGGCATTCGGTCAGGCGCTTCGCGAGGCTCTGGGTGATAAAGCTGGCATTAGACGATTTGGCGATGCGATGGTTCCTCTGGATGAAGTATTGGTGCAAGCCGCAGTTGATCTTTCTGGTCGCCCATATATTGTTCACCGACAACCAGAGATCGTTGAATTAATTGGTACATTCGATACCACCCTTGGTCGTCACATTTGGGAATCGATTGTTGCCGAAGCCCGCATTGCTCTTCATGTGCGTGTTCTTGAAGGTAGAAATGCTCACCACGTTTTCGAGGCACAATTTAAAGCAGTCGCCCGTGCACTTCGCGATGCAGTCACCGTTGATAATCGAGTTGCAGGTATTCCATCCACTAAGGGTTCTCTTTGATTGCAATTTTAGATTACGGTTCAGGGAATTTGCGTTCGGCCGAACGGGCATTCGCTGAATCTGGTGCTGAAGTAGTTGTCACTTCAGATAAAAAGGTTGCTGAGAAAGCAAGTGCCCTTGTGGTGCCTGGCGTGGGTGCATTCGGTGCATGTATTAATCAACTTCGAAATATTAATGGTGAAGAAATAATCGCAGATACCATCGCTTCAGGTAAGAAGATATTTGGCATTTGTGTGGGTATGCAAATTCTTTTCCAGGAAAGTACAGAAAAGGGTAAACATTCGGGATTGGGCATCCTCAACGGCTCAATAGATTTATTAGATGCACCGGTGCTTCCACATATTGGCTGGAATACAGTTGATGGTGGCGAAGGTATTTCATTCTTTTCAGGTATAGAAAATGAATTCTTCTATTTTGTTCACTCGTATGGAGTTCCGACTGTTACCCATAAAGATGGCATTGCGACTTCCACATATGGCTCCACATTTATCGCTGCGATTGAATACGAAAATATATTTGCAACTCAGTTCCACCCAGAGAAGAGCGGTTCTGCAGGACTCCGTCTTATTTCGAATTGGATAAAGACCCTATGAATCAAGCAAACATGAATCAACTACATATGAAATTAGAACTTCTCCCAGCAATCGATGTTCGCGGTGGGAAAGCAGTGAGGCTTGTTCAAGGTGAGCTCTCGGCCGAGAGCCAATATGGAGAGCCGATTGATGTGGCCAGGGAATTCGTAGCTGCTGGAGCTGAATGGATCCACCTTGTTGATCTTGATGCAGCATTTGGTATTGGGAGTAACGCAGAACTTCTGGCTGAAGTAATTCGCTGTGTCGATATAAAAGTGGAACTTTCTGGTGGCATACGTGATGATGAATCTCTCCGCAAGGCGCTTGCCACCGGTTGCGAGCGTGTTAATTTGGGAACAGCTGCACTTGAAAATCCCGAATGGACTTCACGAGTTATTGCTGAATTCGGCGATCGAATCGCGGTGGGACTAGACGTGCGAGGACACACTCTTGCTGCGCGTGGCTGGACTAAAGAAGGTGGAAATTTATTTGAGACGATTGAACGTCTCGATAACGATGGATGCTCGAGATACATTGTTACGGATGTTGCAAAAGACGGAACCTTACAAGGTCCAAATATCGAATTACTTCGTGAGGTATGCGCTGCAACTTCAAAACCAGTCGTTGCTAGTGGCGGAGTTTCCTCTCTCGCGGACTTACGCGTTTTGAGAGAACTCACCTCCATCGGTGTTGAAGGAGCAATTGTCGGGAAAGCGCTCTATGCGGGCGCATTCACTCTTGGGCAAGCGTTAGAGGTTGCAGGTTCATGAGTCTTGCCCAAAGAATCATCCCTTGTCTTGATGTGACTGATGGGCGAGTAGTTAAGGGTGTGAATTTCGAAAACCTCAGAGATGCTGGCGATCCGGTTGAATTAGCTTCCCGTTACTACGCCGAAGGTGCTGATGAAATAACTTTCCTTGATATTTCCGCGTCGGTTGAAGGTCGAGCAACGACCTTAGATATTGTCCGAAAAACTGCTGAGCAAGTTTTTATTCCTCTGACTGTAGGTGGAGGGATTCGAAGTGTCGAAGATGTGGACACTTTGCTTCGCGCTGGTGCTGATAAAGTTTCAATTAACACATCAGCAATCGCAGACCCCAATCTCATTGATGAGATTTCATCGCGATTTGGCAACCAAGTTCTGGTGCTCAGTGTTGATGCACGACGCGCATCAACACCATCCGGCTTTGAAGTTACAACGCATGGAGGGAAAAGGAGCGCAGGAATTGATGCTCTGGACTGGGTGTCGGAAGCAATATCAAGGGGAGCGGGGGAGATTCTCCTTAACTCAATGGATGCTGATGGCACACAAGATGGATTTGATATTGAAATGATTAAAAGAGTGCGCGCAATCTCTACTGTGCCAATCATCGCAAGTGGCGGTGCTGGCAAAGTTGAAGATTTTGCCCTTGCGCTTCACAGTGGAGCAGATGCCCTGCTTGCTGCAAGTGTCTTTCATTATGGACAGCTATCAATTCCTGAGGTGAAGAGATACTTGGCAAGCGCCGGTTATTCGGTGCGTCAGTAATCTGGAATACGGCAGAATAGGGCTGTGCCTCTTTCACATCATTTACCAAAGAGCCTTGCTTCTCGTCTGGCGAATGGCGAACTAGTGGCTGCAATAGCACAGGATGTGAGCGATAAAGAAGTCCTTATGCTTGCATGGATGAACCAAGATTCCCTCGAGCAAACACTTTCAACTGGCTTTGCAACATACTGGAGTCGAAGTAGGAATCAGCTTTGGAAAAAGGGCGAGACTTCTGGAAATCTCCAAAAAGTTCAATCAATTTCTTATGACTGCGATAGCGATGCGCTTCTCCTCAGCGTGGTCCAAGTGGGTGCTGCATGCCATACCGGTGAACGAAGTTGCTTTCATAACGATCTTCCAATTTACCCCGAGGCTCGCCAATGAATAAAAGTACTTTCCTCGACTATGCAAAAAAATATAACGTCATACCCGTTTATGAAAAATTGCTAGCCGATGGTGAAACACCACTAGGTATCTATAGAAAACTTGCGAACAATCGGCCAGGCACATTTCTTCTGGAATCAGCCGAACATGGTGGTGTTTGGTCACGATACTCATTTATTGGAGTCAACTCGCCATCAACGCTGACCGAAGTAAATGGACTTGCGCAATGGATTGGAACTACGCCAGCCGGCGCACCTTCTGGAATTGATCCACTTGAAGCCGTTCGTATTGCAGCAACCCATCTGCGTTCACCCGAGCTAGATGAATTACCACCTCTTACAGGAGGTCTTGTGGGTTTTATGTCATATGAAATTGTCCGACGGTTGGAACGAATTCCTTCTCTTGCGGCAAGGGACATAGACCTACCAGAGATTGCTTATATGTTGACCTCTGATCTAGCCATTTATGATCATTATGAAGGATCACTCTTCCTTATCGCTAATGCTATCAATTGGGATGGTTCAGATGATCGAGCCGAAGAGGCTTTTGATGATGCACAAGCTCGATTGGCGAAGATGAAATTGACCATCAACAAACCTTTGGATGCTCACATTTCATATCCAATTGAAAAGCGAGTTGCGGATTATTCGCGCAATACATCTTCAGAAGAGTACTGCTCTAAAGTTTTGGCTATCAAAGAGGAGATAAAAGCTGGAGAGGCCTTCCAAGTAGTTCTCTCTCAGAGGTTTTCAATTGAAGCAAAAGCCGAGCCGCTGGATATCTATAGAGCCTTAAGACTTCAAAATCCCTCTCCTTATATGTATTTACTGCGTTTTCATGATGGCCTAGATATTGTCGGCTCCAGCCCCGAGGCGCTTGTAAAAATTCATGACGGGGAAGTCATGATTCATCCGATTGCTGGTACGCGCCCTCGATCAGATAATCCAGAAATTGATCATCAGCGAGGGGAAGAGTTGCTGGCAGATCCTAAAGAGCGAGCTGAACATCTCATGCTTGTTGATTTAGGCCGTAATGACCTTGGAAGAGTCTGCACACCTGGCAGCGTAGAAGTTGTTGAGTTTATGCATTTAGAGAGATATTCCCATGTGATGCATATTGTTTCTACAGTGACTGGAACTCTTGACGAACGACATTCTCCTGTTGATGCGCTTTATGCTGTTTTTCCAGCTGGAACGCTCTCTGGTGCCCCAAAACCACGAGCAATGGAAATCATTGAAGCTAATGAGCCAACTAGGCGCGGAATCTATGGCGGAACAATCGGATATTTCGATTTCCGGGGCAATGTCGATGCATGCATCGCCATTCGTACAGCGGTAATAAAAAATGGTGTTGCATACGTTCAGGCTGGTGCTGGAATTGTTGCCGACTCTATCCCCGAAATGGAAGATGCTGAATGTCGCAACAAAGCAGCAGCGGTTTTGGGTGCGATTGCTTCTGCAAATTCAATGAAGAAACTAGAAAGTAATCAGCAATGAATTCAATTTTTGCTCTTTCACTTTTAGTTGTTGCCTTGATTATTGGTGGATTTCTCATCTCGCGAATGGGCTCAGCAAATTCCAAATATGATCGAAGGGCAAAAAGTCCTTGGAAATCTCTCACTGATGGAGAGGATCCAACCCAATGAGTACGATTTTGGACTCCATCATTGAAGGTGTTTTAGAAGATATAAAACTTCGAGAAATTCCCTTAAGTGAGATTCGTCGTAAGGCAGAAGAAGCTGGCCCACTCCGTGGCGCGCGAAGAGCACTTACTGGAAGCGAGCTGAAGATTATCTCTGAAGTGAAGCGCTCATCACCTTCAAAAGGTCCGTTGGCTGAAATCCCTGACCCCGCCACATTGGCTCGCCAGTATCAAGAGGCAGGAGCTTCGGTTATTTCTGTATTAACCGAACAGCGTCGATTCAAGGGTTCGATTGGCGATTTTCTAGCCGTGCGAAATGCTGTTGAAATTCCCCTGCTGCGTAAAGACTTTATTGTGTCGGAGTTTCAAATTTTTGAGTCGAGGGCAATCTGCGCAGATTTACTCTTGTTGATTGTTGCAGGGTTAAGTCAGAGCCAATATCTTGATTATTATCAGATGGCTTCTGAACTTGGAATGGATATCTTGGTAGAGGTGCACTCCGAAGACGAGCTCGAGCGCGCCCTTGAAGCGGCGCCTTCTATAGTGGGTGTGAATTCTCGTAATTTAAAAACACTTGAACTCGATTCACAGATGTTTGATCGCCTTATTCCCAAGATTCCAGAAGGAATCATCAAAATTGCTGAATCTGGAATTTCAACGCGATCAGAAGTCGCACACATCGAAACTTTAGGCACAGATGCAATTCTTGTTGGGGAGACCTTAGTTCGGGCAGGAGATGCTCGTTCGGCTATCAAGGGTCTCTTAGGTACCCTCTGATGGTGGAGAACGCACCTGGACATTTTGGACCTTACGGTGGCCGCTTTGTGCCCGAAGCACTTATCGAAGCACTTGATGAACTCACTGCTGCATATGAAGCTGCAAGAGTTGATCCAATCTTTCAAAATGAATTAGCAGAACTACATCGCACATACACTGGTCGCCCCAGCATTCTGACGGAAGCGAAGAGATTTTCCGAACATGCTGGTGGAGCAAAAATTCTTCTTAAGCGTGAAGATCTCAACCACACTGGTTCGCACAAAATCAACAATGTTCTTGGGCAGGCACTTCTGGTTAAGAAGATGGGCAAAAAACGAATAATTGCTGAGACCGGGGCAGGTCAACATGGAGTCGCATCTGCAACAGCAGCGGCGCTGATGGGCCTTGAATGCGTTGTATATATGGGCGAAGAAGATACAAAGCGTCAATCTCTTAACGTCGCACGAATGAAGATGCTTGGCGCGCAAGTCGTTCCAGTCACACAGGGATCAAAAACGCTTAAAGATGCAATTAATGAAGCGATGCGCGATTGGGTTACAAACGTTGAATCAACTCACTATCTTCTCGGCACCGTTGCAGGTCCACATCCATTTCCAACCATGGTGAGGGACTTTCATAAAATTATTGGTGAAGAGGCGAGAGCTCAAGTTCTTGAGAGTGTAGGCAGGTTGCCTGATGCAGTCTTGGCTTGTGTTGGTGGCGGCTCAAATGCGATTGGAATATTCCATCGATTTATTGAAGATACTTCGGTGCGACTTATTGGTCTTGAAGCAGGTGGATCTGGAATTGCGAGTGGAAAGCATGCATCTACTATCACCGGAGGTTCACCTGGAGTCTTGCATGGAACACGTTCCTATGTTTTGCAGGATGAGAACGGCCAAACGGTTGAATCCCATTCAATTAGCGCAGGTCTGGATTATCCCGGAGTTGGACCAGAACATGCCTACCTTGCAGATATAGGAAGAGCAGAATATCGATCTATTAATGATGATCAAGCGATGGAAGCTTTCAGCCTTCTTGCAAAAACAGAGGGGATATTGCCTGCAATTGAAACCGCGCATGCGCTTGCCGGTGCACTCCAAGTTGGAAGAGAGCTTGGAAAAGATGCAGTTTTGCTCATCAATCTCTCTGGGCGCGGTGATAAGGATGTTCACACAGCTGCTGAGTATTTTGGAATTCCATTATGAGTTCAGCTACGCCACTGAGCGCGCTCTTTGAGAAAACCAAAAGTGAAAATCGTGCCGCACTCATTGGGTATGTTCCTGCGGGATTTCCTTCAGTAGAGCAATGTTTGGACGTTGTAAAGTCAATGGTTGCAGGTGGAGTCGATGCCATTGAGATTGGTTTTCCGTACAGCGATCCTGTAATGGATGGCCCCATCATTCAAGCCGCGGCAGATCAATCTTTGAAGAATGGCACAGGAGCTTCTGAAGTATTATCAACAGTGAAGGAAGTTGCTTCTCTTAATGTTCCAGTTGTTGTGATGACGTATTGGAACCCGATCGAAAGATTTGGCGCACCTGCGTTTGCAAAAGCCATAGCCGAAGCAGGTGGTTCTGGAGTTATCACTCCTGATCTCACAATTGAAGAGGCCGGGTCATGGAGAAACGCGGTGAAGGAAAGCGCTATCGATAGCATCTTTGTTGTTGCGCCAAGCACCAAGGATTCACGCTTAGCATCTGTCACCTCAGAATGTTCAGGCTTTATATATGCAGCCTCACTCATGGGAGTAACCGGTACTCGCACTTCAGTTTCTAGTCAGGCAAAAGATTTAGTCGAGAGAATTCGTAAGGTTTCTGCAACGCCGATTGCTGTTGGCCTTGGTGTATCAACACCAGATCAAGCGAATGAAGTTGCGCAATATGCAGATGGCGTCATTGTTGGCTCTGCATTTATTCGCCAAATTCAAGAAGCTGCAACTTTTGAAGACGGACTGAAACGCGTTGAAGAGCTCGCTCACTCACTTGCACATGGTGTCCGTCGATGAAAAAACAGCAATGGGTCACTTTTATTCTTAGATTAATCGTTGGCGGCGTGGTCCTCGTTGCAGGTTTGCTCAAGGCTAACAATCCATCAAAGAGCGCCATGGCTGTACGCGCATATGAAATTCTTCCAGTGAATGTCGCCAATATCTGGGGCTATATTCTTCCGTGGCTTGAGATTGGATCCGGCCTTCTTATTCTGCTAGGGATAGCAATCCGCGCTAATGCGATTTTTACTGCTTTACTTTTTACACTCTTTATATTGGCTGTCTCTTCTGCTTGGGCTCGGGGGCTGAATATCGATTGCGGCTGCTTTGGTGGTGGTGGTGAAGTTGCACCAGGTAAATCCAAGTATCTGCAAGAAATTCTTCGGGATCTAGGGCTATTTCTAGCTTCTCTCTTTTTATATAAGTATCCGTATGGCAAGTTCAGTATCGATAAAAACTCTGTACCTCAGGAGGAACCAATATGAATGCACCAGTAAGAAATCCAAAGGCACAAGATAAAGTAACTCGCAATATTGTCATTGCGATGATTCTGGTTGTTGTGCTTGCTGGAGCAGGCGCTGCACTCATTAATTATCGAACCAATAATTCAACTGCCATTCCACTAATAGCCAACAAGGTAGTTGGATATGGCTTGGAATTTAATCCCAATGCATCTGTTCGAATTGATATGTGGGAAGATTTTCAGTGCCCAAGCTGTAAGGCTTTTGAAGCGGCCAACAACGCTTATGTCAATGAACTTGTAAAAGCGGGGAAGGTGCACGCTGTTTACCATCCCATGTCATTTATCGGACCGGAGTCTGCTCTCCAAGCACGAGCCGCGGGATGTGCAGCAGACGAAGGTAAATTTCTCGAATATCACACTGCTCTCTACGCGAATCAGTCCACAGAAAATTCAGGCATTTGGAATCCAGAGACTCTCACCATCATTGGAAAGGGACTTGGTTTAACATCAAAGCAATTTGAGCGCTGCGTGAAATCTAAGAAGTATGATAATTGGGTTCGAAATATTGAGGTTGATGCTTCAAAGAATAATGTTAATTCAACGCCAACTATCTTCTTAAACGGCAAGCAGATGGATCCATCTACACACCGAGACAATGCGAAGTTTAAGGCCGCGCTTACTGCAGCCGGAGTAAAGTAATACGTGTTCCACGTATTTCACCAAACAATTCCTACCCCTGCTCGCTCAGCTATTCATATAGGCGTATTTACTCTGCATTTCTATGCACTCACAATACTTCTAGCAATTCTCATCTCATTGCAGTATGCGCGAAAGCGAGCAGGATATTTCAATATTGATGATGCTGTTCTCATCGATCTAGCTGCATATCTTGTACCCGCAGGAATCATTGGAGGCCGTCTTTATCATGTAATAACGACGCCTGAGCGTTACTTTGGTTCATCAGGAAATTTCATTGATATTTTTAAAATCTGGGAAGGCGGAATGGGAATCTGGGGTGCAATTGCTCTAGCTTCATATGTCGGATGGTTGAAGTTGCGCCGCAGCAATATTTCATTTGCAGGCGTTGCAGATCTTCTGGCGCCTGCCTTATTAGTAGGACAGGGAATAGGTCGCTGGGGCAATTGGTTTAATGGCGAACTTTTTGGCTCTCCAACCAAATTACCGTGGGGTTTGTCAGTTCCGTATCAATTACGCCCAGATGGCTATCTTCAATTCACCACCTTTCATCCAGTCTTCCTCTACGAATCGCTATGGTGTTTCCTAGGTGCATATGTGATTTCCAAGATTCAACTGCAAGTTTCGGGGTCGAGATTTCTTGCATATATTTCGTGGTACTGCGCTGGCAGAAGTGGGTTCGAGCTTTTGCGTATTGACCATTCTGCTTACTTCCTGGGAATGCGAGTGAATTTCTGGGTCAGCCTGACCCTGCTTATATCTTCGGGCGTGTACCTCATCACGAGAGAGCGAACTTCGCGATAAGATTTTTTCATGAGTTTGGAAGATCTCGCTAAACGCAATGAGGACCACAAAGTCCATAAATCAGGATGGCTTCGCGCCGCGGTTCTCGGTGCAAATGACGGACTAGTTGCTACCGCCTCGCTTTTGATTGGTATTGCGGCTGCAGGTAAGAATGATTTCCTTCTAGCAGGTGGCGCAGCCGGAATTACAGCAGGAGCCATGTCGATGGCCGTTGGCGAATATGTCTCGGTTCGTTCTCAAACTGATATTGAAAATGCAGATCGAAGGATTGAGGCGGAGCATCACGCTGAAGATCCTGAAGCAGAACTCGAAGAGCTCACTTTAATTTATATGAATCGAGGACTTGATAGGGAACTCGCTTCCAAAGTTGCATCGCGTATGCATGAAGTTGATGCACTCGAGGCCCACTTGCGTGATGAGCTTGGACAGTTTGAACATACGAAAGCTCGCCCTGTTCAAGCCGGTATTGCATCTGCAATTGCTTATACCGTGGGCGGAGTCATCCCATTCCTCGGAGCTTTTGCTCCTACGGGCAATCTCAAAGTGGCCAGTATCGTTGTCTTCACCTTGGTTGGCCTGCTTCTAAGCGGATGGGTTTCCTCTCGCCAGGCTGGTTCACCTCTTATATCAACCACTGCGAGAGTCACGCTCGGCGGATGCATGGGCATGGCAATTACTGCGGGAATTGGAAAACTTTTCCACGTCACCGTTGGTTGATAGCTAGCTCTCTCCTGCTACCCTTTCACCTCAACTGATGGGGAGCACCCTCGTCATTTCTCAAGGGCCATCGACGTCCCGGCAATTTTTAGCGGGAGCGTGTGATGAGCAGTCTGAATCTCTTTAGTGCAGTTCCCTCTGCACAAGGTTTATATGACCCATCCTTTGAAAAGGATGCATGTGGTGTAGCCATGGTTGCAACCTTAAAGAAAGAGCCCACCCATCACATCGTCTCGCAAGCCCTCACGGCATTGCGCAATATGGAGCATCGTGGTGCAACTGGCGCCGAACCAGATTCAGGTGATGGTGCAGGTATTTTGATTGTTATTCCAGATCAGTTCTATCGTGAAGTATCTGGGTTTTCTCTCCCAGAATCTGGCTCTTATGCAACTGGAGTTGCATTTATTGAACCAACATTTTCAGATAAAGCGGCACTTGAAAAGATTGCGCATGAAGAAGGGCTAGAGATTATTGGTTGGCGCTCGCTACCCACCAATCCTCAGAGCCTTGGTAAGACTGCACTTTCAGTAATGCCTAAGTTTGAGCAGTTATTCGTTAAGGCTATAGAGGGTGCAAGTGATTTAGCGCTCGATCGTCTAGCTTTCTGTTTCCGCAAACGCGTCGAACATGCCTTTCCTGTTTATTTTCCTTCGCTATCTTCGCGCACTATTGTTTATAAAGGAATGCTCACTACTGGGCAACTCGAAGAATTTTTCCCAGACCTATCAGATGAACGAGTTATCTCGCCGCTTGCACTAGTTCACTCACGTTTTTCAACGAATACATTCCCAGCTTGGCCGCTTTCACACCCATATCGGTATATTGCACATAATGGTGAAATAAATACTGTTAAAGGAAATCGTAATTGGATGCGAGCGCGCGAAGCTCTGCTGACAAGTGATGTAATCCCTGGGGACCTCAGTCGACTCTATCCGATCGTAGATAGCGCAGGTTCTGACTCTGCATCCTTCGACGAAGTTCTTGAACTGCTTTATCTCGGAGGCCGATCTTTGCCACATGCAATGTTGATGATGATTCCAGAAGCTTGGGAGAACCATCAAACGATGCCAAAGAATCGTCGAGATTTCTATCAATTCCATTCGACAATGATGGAGGCTTGGGACGGTCCTGCATGCGTTACTTTCACTGATGGAAGACAGGTAGGCGCAGTTCTTGATCGTAACGGCTTGCGTCCATCCAGATTCTGGGTGATGAAAGATGGTCTCGTAGTCCTCGCTTCTGAAGTCGGCGTACTTGATTTCGCACCTGAAAGCGTTGAGCGCAAAGGTCGCCTACAACCTGGTCGAATGTTCCTTGTAGATATTGAGCAGGGGCGAATCATTGAAGACGACGAAGTAAAGGACGAGCTTGCCAATGCACATCCATATGGTGAGTGGCTTGCTCAAGGAATGGTTCGACTAGCTGATCTACCTGCGCGCGAACATATTATTTATCCTCACTCTTCGGTTGTTCGTCGTCAGCGAGCTTTTGGTTATACAGAAGAAGAATTACGAATCATTGTTGCACCGATGGCAAAAGCCGGCGCCGAGCCATTGGGATCGATGGGAACTGACACGCCAATCGCCGCGATTTCAAATAAACCACGTCTTCTCTTTGATTACTTTTCTCAGTTATTTGCTCAAGTAACCAACCCTCCATTGGATGCTATTCGCGAAGAGTTAGTTACTAGCCTCGGTAACGGTGTTGGTCCCGAACATAATCTTCTGGATCCAGGACCTCATGCATGTCGACAGATTGCCGTGGATTTTCCTGTCATTGATAATGATGAACTTGCGAAAATTATTCACGTTAATGCTGAAGGTGATCGCCCTGATTTTCAAGCGCATGTCATTCGTGGACTTTTTGAGGTTGCAGGTGGGGGAGAGGCTCTTCGCGAGCGTATCGAAGAGATTCGTCGTGAAGTATCTGAGGCGATCCGAAATGGAGCTCATATTATTGTGCTTTCAGATCGCGACGGAGATGCTGAATATGCGCCAATTCCGTCACTTCTCCTCACGTCAGCTGTTCATCACCATCTAATTCGCGAGAAGACTCGCACGCAAGTTGGCTTGGTGGTTGAAACAGGCGAAGTGCGCGAAGTACATCACGTCGCACTTCTTATTGGTTTTGGAGCTGCTGC
>CAYRJB010000005.1:0-1884 GCA_964424485.1 uncultured Actinomycetes bacterium | reverse complement strand
GGTCTTGATGTCATTGCAGAGGAAACAATTCGTCGACATCTCATCGCATATCCTCCAGGCGGGGAGATTCCAGGAAGTAAGAAACTTACGATTGGTGGCGAATACCAATGGCGTCGCGAGGGCGAGCCTCACCTTTTCGATCCAGAGACTGTCTTTACCCTTCAACACTCAACTCGCACAAAGAGATATGACATTTTTAAGCGTTACACCTCGCGCATTGATGATCAGTCCAAGCGTTTGATGACTCTTCGCGGACTTTTTACTTTGAAAGAAGGGGTGCGACCAGCGCTTGCACTTGATGAAGTTGAACCTGCTTCCGAAATCATCAAACGTTTTGCTACAGGTGCTATGTCCTTTGGATCGATTTCACAAGAAGCACATGAGAATCTTGCGATTGCAATGAATCGCCTCGGAGCGAAATCAAACTCTGGTGAAGGTGGCGAAGACCCTGCTCGCTTTGTCAGAGATGCAAATGGCGACTGGCGACGTTCTGCCATCAAGCAAGTAGCTTCTGGTCGATTTGGAGTAACGAGCAACTATTTAGTTAATGCCGACGACATTCAAATCAAGATGGCGCAAGGAGCAAAGCCGGGTGAAGGTGGGCAATTACCGGGTAACAAGGTTTATCCGTGGGTAGCAAAAGTTAGACATTCAACTCCTGGCGTCGGTCTTATTTCACCTCCACCACACCACGATATTTACTCCATTGAAGATTTGGCACAACTTATCCATGATCTTAAGAATGCGAATAAGAATGCGCGAATTCATGTCAAGCTTGTTGCTGAAGTTGGAGTTGGAACTGTTGCCGCCGGCGTATCTAAAGCGCATGCAGATGTAGTTCTTATCTCCGGTCATGATGGTGGAACTGGAGCATCTCCGCTGACATCGCTCAAACACGCAGGCGCTCCGTGGGAGCTAGGTCTTGCCGAGACGCAACAAACCTTGATGCTCAATCGACTGCGCGATCGCATTGTTGTTCAAGTGGATGGCCAGATGAAAACTGGACGCGATGTGATTATCGCCGCCCTACTTGGTGCAGAAGAGTTCGGATTCGCAACCGCTCCACTTGTTGTTTCAGGCTGCATCATGATGCGCGTCTGTCACCTTGATACATGTCCTGTTGGTGTGGCAACACAGAACCCTGAATTGCGCGCCAAATTCTCAGGCAAACCAGAATTCGTTGAGACCTTCTTTGAATATATTGCAGAAGAAGTTCGAGAATGGTTAGCAAAACTCGGCTTCCGTTCGTTGCAAGAAGCTATCGGCCAGGTTGAGCTTCTTGATACTAAAGCTGCTATCGATCACTGGAAGGCTAGCGGCCTTGACCTTACTCCGCTTCTAGCAACTCCAGCGCGCGATGGCGATCGTCGTAACACGACACATCAAGATCACGGATTAGATGCAGCTCTTGATAATGAGCTAATCAAGCTGGCGCATGATGCACTGGAGAATGCAACGCCAGTTCGATTTGCATCCCAAGTAAAAAATGTACATCGAACAGTTGGCACTATGTTAGGCGCGGAAGTATCTCGACGTTATGGTGGCGCAGGCCTTGCCGATGGAACGATTGACATCACCTTCCATGGCTCCGCAGGCCAGTCATTTGGTGCATTCATCCCCAGCGGAATGGTGATGAGGTTGTATGGCGATGCAAATGATTATGTAGGCAAAGGGATTTCTGGCGGACGTGTGGTTGTTCGACCAGATGAAAAAGCAACGTTCGAATCTGAGAGAAACATTATCGCTGGAAACGTTATTGGATATGGCGCAACGAGCGGTGAAATTATGATTCGCGGAATTGTTGGTGAACGTTTCTGTGTTCGAAATTCAGGCGCAACTGCAATCGTAGAAGGCGTCGGCGATCACGGTTGTGAATATATGACC
>CAYRJB010000004.1:6692-51019 GCA_964424485.1 uncultured Actinomycetes bacterium | reverse complement strand
TGGCAGGACCTTACCTTCGGAATTGTCGCAGTTCACATTGGGTTCAAGGGGTAGGTGGCAAAAGTGACCTCAAGTAATGAATAAGATTTGACCGTATGAATCCATCATTTAATCCATATGTCCCAATCCTTGCGATTGGTGCGATTGGCTTTGGTTTTGCGATTTTTTCAGTTGCAGCAGCTGCGCTAACTGGTCCAAAAAGATATAACCGAGCAAAATCTGACGCATATGAGTGTGGCATTGAGCCATCTCCCCAAGCAGCCGGTGGTGGACGATTTCCAATTAAATATTTTTTAACCGCAATGTTGTTTATTGTTTTTGATATTGAAATTGTCTTCCTTTATCCATGGGCTGTCTCCTTCGACAAACTTGGAGTATTTGGCTTGGTTGAAATGGTGATCTTTATTTTGACCGTCTTTGTTGCGTATGCCTACGTATGGCGTCGCGGCGGATTGGACTGGGATTAAATGGGACTTGAAGAAAAACTCCCTAGTGGAATTCTTCTTACAACAGTTGAGAAGTTAGCAGGCTATATCCAGAAGAGCTCACTCTGGCCAGCATCATTCGGACTTGCGTGCTGCGCGATTGAGATGATGGCCGTCAACGATGCAAAGCACGATCTCTCCAGATTTGGAATGGAAGTTTTCCGTGGTTCTCCTCGCCAGGCAGATCTGATGATTGTTGCAGGCCGCGTATCAAACAAAATGGCTCCGGTGCTTCGACAAGTTTATGACCAGATGGCAGGACCTAAATGGGTTCTTTCAATGGGTGCATGCGCCTCTTCAGGTGGCATGTTTAATAACTATGCAATTGTTCAAGGTGTAGACCACATCGTTCCAGTAGATATTTATCTTCCTGGCTGCCCACCACGTCCTGAAATGTTAATGGATGCGATCATCAAACTTCATGAACAAATTTCAAATCGCAAACTTGGCGCAAATCGCGAAGCAATTATTAAAGAAGTAGAGGCTGCTGCGCTCGCTGCGATGCCACTGCATTCACATAAGGGGCTTCTCGCATGAGCGACGACGTAACTCAAAGCGGAATGTTCGGTGTCTCTGGCAGTGGAGATACATCAGGTTTTGGTGGATTAGTCCGTACACAGCATTCTTCTGGTTCATCCGAGCGTCCATATGGTTCTTATTTCGACGATGTTGCAGATAACCTCGAGCAGGCTTTTCCAGAATTCAATGATGCAATTGAGAAAATTGTTGTACAAAATGGTGAACTCACACTTTTCGTCAAGCGTGAGAAGTGGTTGGAAGTAGCAAAGACGCTTCGCGATACTGAGACACTTCGTTTTGAAATGTGCATGGGTGTTAATGGTGCGCATTATCCGAATGAGATTGGCCGAGAATTACATGCGGTCTATCCATTACTTTCTTTAACTCACAATCGCAGACTTCGTGTTGAAGTTGTAGCTCCAGATTCAGATCCACGAATTCCATCTGTGGTTGAAGTGTGGCCTGGTAACAATTGGCACGAGCGTGAAACATTTGACATGTTTGGCATTAATTTCGAAGGTCATCCTGGTCTCACACGCATTTTGATGCCGGACGACTGGGTCGGCCATCCCCAGCGCAAGGATTATCCACTCGGGGGAATTGCAGTTGAATTTCATGGAGCAGAAGTTCCTGCACCAAGTGAACGTAGGAGCTACCGATGACTTTTGATCCTTACGCAAGCTCTCGCGAAACAACAGAAGGTCGCGTTTATTCAGTAACTGGTTCTGATTGGGATGAATTCACCACAGAAATTGGTGCAACTAAAGAAGAGCGAGTCGTTGTCAATATGGGGCCACAGCACCCATCGACTCACGGTGTTCTACGTTTAATTCTTGAACTTGAGGGCGAAACTGTTACGGAAGCTCGTTGCGGCATCGGTTACCTCCATACCGGTATTGAAAAGAACACTGAATTCCGCACATGGACTCAAGGCGTCACATTCGTTACACGCATGGATTATTTAGCCCCACTATTCAATGAGAGCGCTTATTGCCTTTCCGTTGAAAAACTTATGGGGATTACAGATCAAATTCCAGAGCGCGCACAAGTGATCCGTGTTTTGATGATGGAACTCAATCGTCTTTCATCGCATATGGTTGCATTTGGAACCACAGGCCTCGAGCTTGGCGCATTAACTCCATTCTTCTTCAATTTCCGAGAACGCGAAACCATTCTCGATATTTTTGAGCATATTTCAGGCCTTCGTATGAACATGGCTTATGTGCGTCCTGGTGGAGTCGCTCAAGATGTACAACAAGATTATCTGCCTGAACTTCGCCGTCTCGTCAATGAAATGCTCGTTAATTTTAAAGATCCTGAAACATTGCTGCGCGGAAATGCAATTTGGATGAAGCGTACAAAGGATGTCGGTTACTTAGATGCTGCAGGTTGCACGGCCCTTGGCGTTACTGGTCCGATTTTGCGTGCAGCTGGCGTTCCTTGGGATCTTCGGAAGACACAACCGTACTCTGGTTACGAGAATTATCAGTTCGACGTCATCACCGCAGATACTTCAGATGCATATGGTCGATTCCTAGTTCGTCTTGGCGAGTGTGAACAATCGGTGCGAATCATTCTTCAATGCATTGATAAGTTGGAGCAACTCGCAGGCGCTCCTGTGATGGTGGCAGATAAGAAGATTGCTTGGCCAGCACAACTTTCAGTTGGTGGAGATGGAATGGGTAATTCGCTCTCGCATATTCGCGAAATCATGGGCGAATCAATGGAATCACTGATTCATCATTTCAAGATTGTCACTGAGGGATTTCGAGTTCCTGCAGGACAAGCATATGCAGCTGTTGAATCACCTCGCGGAGAGACTGGAGTTCATACTGTGTCCGATGGCGGCACCCGCCCTTATCGTGTTCACTTCCGTGAACCTTCTTTTAATAATTTACAAGCAACAGCAGCAATGTGCGAAGGTGGAATGATTGCCGACGTTATTTCTGCGGTTGCTTCGATTGATCCAGTGATGGGCGGTGTAGACCGCTAATGGCTTTTACATCCGAACAGTTATCAACGATGGATTCAATCATCGCTCGTTATCCTCGCAAGCGATCTGCGATTATGCCATTGCTTCATTTCGTGCAATCTATAGAGGGGTATGTAACTCCCGAAGGTATTGAAGTAATTTCTCAGAAAATTGATGTAGAAACAGCTGAAGTTACTGCTGTTTCAACTTTTTATACTCAATACAAATCTGAACCGGTGGGCGATTATCACGTAGGTGTTTGTATCAATACCTTGTGCGCTGTCATGGGAGGCGATGAAATTTATCGCGCTGTCTCGGAACACCTTGGTATAGGTAATGATGAACGAACCAGTGATGGGAAAGTTTCTCTCGAACGCATTGAATGCAATGCTGCTTGCGATTACGCGCCTGTTGTTATGGTCAACTGGGAGTTTTACGATAATCAGACCCCACAGTCTGTTAAAGATTTGGTAGATGGTGCGCGTAACGGAAATCCACCAGCCCCAACACGTGGACCAAAGCGTCTACGTACATGGAAAGAAAATTCTGCTGTTCTTGCTGGCCTCAACGATGGCTTGGCGAAAGAAGGAGTCTCTGCAGGTGAACCTTCAAAGCTCGGACTCAAACTTTCAAAGGAGGGCAAATAATGTCTAAGTTGAAGCCTGTCCTTTCTGCTCACTGGGATCAAGAAGATTCATTTACCATCGAGGCGTATCGTCGCAATGGCGGTTATAAAGCTGTAGGAAAAGCTCTCTCCATGGATGCAGATGCAGTTATTACGACTGTAAAAGATGCTGGACTTCGTGGCCGTGGTGGCGCAGGTTTCCCAACTGGTACCAAATGGTCATTTATTCCACAGAATGATGGCAAAGAGCATTATCTCGTTGTGAATGCAGATGAATCAGAACCTGGCACCTGTAAGGACATGCCTTTACTTATGGCAAATCCACATTCACTTATTGAAGGAATCATTATTGCTTCATATGCAATTCGTGCGAACTATGCCTTTATCTATCTTCGTGGTGAGGTTGTGCATGTTTATCGCAGAGTTCTTCAAGCGATTGAAGATGCATACACAGCGGGGTTCCTCGGCAAGAACATTCTTGGCAAGGGTTTTGATCTTGAGCTCGTACTTCACGCAGGAGCTGGTGCTTACATCTGCGGTGAAGAGACTGCGCTGCTTGATTCACTCGAAGGATTCCGCGGCCAACCACGTTTGCGTCCACCATTTCCTGCAATAGCAGGTTTGTATGCGCGTCCAACGGTTGTTAATAACGTTGAATCTATTGCTTCAGTTCCATCCATTATTGAAAATGGCGTCGAATGGTTCCAATCAATGGGAACAGAGAAGTCCAAGGGCTACACCTTGTATTCACTCTCAGGCCATGTAAAGAATCCTGGCCAATTCGAAGCACCTCTTGGAATCACAATGCGCGAACTCCTCGACCTTGCAGGTGGCATCCGCGAAGGTCATTCATTGAAATTCTGGACTCCTGGCGGTTCTTCTACGCCGATGTTTACCGACCAACATTTAGATGTCCCACTCGATTATGAAGGCGTTGGAGCTGCCGGTTCAATGCTTGGTACGAAAGCGTTACAGGTATTCGATGAGACCACTTGCGTAGTTCGCGCTGTCCTGCGTTGGACCGAGTTCTATAAGCATGAATCCTGCGGAAAGTGCACGCCATGTCGCGAAGGAACTTGGTGGCTAGTTCAGGCGCTTAAGAATTTGGAAGCTGGCCAAGGAACATCTGCAGATCTCGATAAGTTGCTCGATATCGTCGACAACATTGCGGGACGTTCGTTTTGCGCTCTTGCAGATGGCGCTGCATCACCAATTCTCTCTTCAATGAAATATTTCCGGGATGAATATGAAAAACATCTTGCAATCGGTGGATGCCCATTTGATCCAATGGCATCAACAATTTTTGGAGGTGTCCACGCATGACAACTGAAGTTGCAGTCGAGATGATCACCGTTGTCATCGATGGATTCGAAGTAACTGTTCCAAAAGGAACTTTGGTTATTCGCGCAGCGGAAAAACTTGGAATCCAAATTCCACGATTCTGCGACCACCCACTTTTAGCTCCGGCCGGTGCTTGCCGCCAATGTCTTGTAGATATTGAAATTAATGGGCGAGCATTCCCAAAGCCACAAGCTTCTTGCACCATTCCAGTAGAACCAAACATGATTGTGAAAACTCATTTGACCTCGCCTGTTGCTGACAAAGCGCAGAAGGGAATCATGGAGTTGCTTTTAATTAACCACCCACTTGATTGTCCTGTGTGTGACAAAGGTGGTGAGTGTCCACTTCAAAACCAGGCAATGAGTAATGGTCGAGCGGAATCTCGCTATGAAGGCAAGAAACGCACTTTTGAAAAGCCTGTGCCAATTTCATCTTCAGTTCTACTCGATCGTGAACGTTGCGTTCTCTGTGCACGCTGCACCCGCTTCTCCGAGCAGATTGCAGGCGATCCATTCATCACGTTGAATGAACGTGGCGCACTTCAACAAGTTGGCATTTACGAGAAAGAGCCCTTCAACTCATATTTCTCAGGCAATACTGTTCAAATATGTCCAGTAGGTGCTCTCACTGGCACTTCTTATCGCTTCCGTGCTCGTCCATTTGATTTAGTTTCAAATCCATCTGCATGTGAGCACTGTGCTTCAGGCTGCGCTCTCCGCACTGACGTTCGTCGAGGCAAGACTCTTCGTCGCCTTGCTGGCGATGATGCTTCAGTTAACGCTGAATGGAACTGCGACAAGGGACGTTGGGCATTTAAATACATCACTAGCAAAGAACGTCTATCCACTCCACTTATTCGCGAAAATGGCGAACTTCGTGAAGCTTCTTGGCCGGAAGCACTTGCAAAAGCTGCCGAAGGTTTAAAGAGTAAGAGAGTCGGAGTTCTTGTTGGTGGTCGGGCTACCCTCGAAGATGCCTACGGCTATTCCAAATTTGCCCGTGTAGCTCTTGGAACAAATGATATTGATTTCCGATCACGCCCCCACAGCGAAGAAGAGAGCAAATTCCTTGCTTCTACTGCTGTAGGACTTGCAACTACTTATTCGGACATTGATAACGCAGATCGCGTAGTCCTCGTTAATTTTGAACCAGAGGATGAATCGCCGATTGTCTTCCTTCGAATCTATAAACAAGTTCGCAAGCGCAATCTTCCTGTTGTTACAGTCGCACCATTTGCATCACGTGGTTCACAGAAATTAAATGCACAGGTAGTAAATGCATTTACAGATGTTTCTGGAATTACAGATAAAACAGTTATTCTCATTGGAGAACGTGCGAGTGAAACCCCTGGACTTCTCACAACGGTGGCAAACTCAGCAGGAAAACTCGCGTGGATTCCTCGTCGTTCCGGTGAACGTGGTGCTCTCGAAGCAGGAGCAATCGGCAATTTACTTCCAGGTGGACGTCCAGTCGAAGATGCTGCTGCACGTGTAGATATTCAAAGCGCATGGGGAGTAGCAACAATCCCAAGCGCCGTTGGACGCGGTACTGAATCAATTCTTTCTGCTCTCAATGATGCTGATGGTTTAGATGCAGTTGTTATTGGTGGAGTTGATCCGTCTGATATTTCAGCGCACGCTCTTTCTCAACTTCTTAATACATTTGTAGTCTCGCTTGAAATTTCCCACAGCTCAGTCACTGAAATTGCTGATGTTGTCCTTCCGGTTGCGGCAGTAACTGAGAAGGCTGGAACTTTCCTCGATTGGGAAGGTCGCTCACGATCCTTTGATGCAGCGGTTGATTCACTTCTCCGTTCTGATGTTCGCATTCTTAACGCACTCTCTGATCAACTTGGCGCGCCTATCAATCTTCCATCAGCCGCAGCTGCGCTTCGAGAGTTTAATTCGCTTGGAAAGTGGGATGGCGCTCGAAGTGCAAAACCACAATCTTCAGGCGAGAATCTTGTTGCGACTGGAAACCACGCAATCCTGACATCTTGGCGTCAACTCATTGACCTTGGAACGTTGCAAGGTGGCGAAGTCAATTTGGCAGGTACCGCACGTCCATCAGTGGTTGTCCTCTCATCAAATCGTGCAAGTTCTATTGGTGTGAAAACAGGAGATCATGTAACGGTTTCAACTGATCGTGGCTCAATCACCTTGCCAGCGCAGATCGAATCAATTGCTGATGATTACATCTGGATTCCACGAAATTCCGAAGGTTCACAATCCATCGTTGCACTGGGTGCAGCGAGTGGAATCGTTGTAACGGTGGTGAAAGCATGAACAATGCACAAATAATCGGAAACGATCCAGGTTGGCTGAGTGCTGCAAAAGGCGGTTTGATTTTCGTCATTTGCGTAGTTGCTACTTTGCTTTCAATTTGGGCAGAGCGCAAGATTGTTGCGCGTATGCAGTTGCGCGTTGGCCCTAACCGCACTGGCCCCTTTGGCCTCTTGCAGTCACTCGCCGATGGAGTGAAGTTGGCGCTTAAGGAAGATTTGATTCCAAAGGCTGCGGATCGAATTGTCTTTATTATTGCTCCAATTATTTCTACTACCGCTTGCTTTATGGCTTTCGCAGTAATTCCGATGACAGGTGAAGTAACTCTCTTTGGGCATCGCACCATCATGCAATTGACTGATATTCCGGTAGGCGTTCTCTATATTCTTGCAATTGCAGCTGTTGGAGTTTATGGAATCGTTCTTGCGGGCTGGTCATCTGGATCCACATATCCACTTCTTGGAGGGTTGCGCTCATCAGCCCAAGTGATTTCATATGAAGTAGCAATGGGGCTCTCACTTGTTGCCGTATTTATCTACTCCGGATCTATGTCGACATCAGACATTATTGCTGCGCAAGATAAATGGTGGTTTGGCCTTGTGCTTTTCCCATCTTTTGTTATTTATGTGATTTCGATGGTTGGAGAGACGAATCGCGCTCCATTCGACCTAGCTGAAGCTGAAGGCGAGCTCGTCGGTGGTTTCCATACAGAGTACTCATCGTTGAAGTTCGCACTCTTCTTCTTGGCGGAATATGTGAATATGGTTGGCGTCTCCGCTCTTGCAACCACTCTCTTTTTACATGGTTATCACGCCCTACCAGGTCTTGGTTTTACAGAACAATGGCTTGGCGGTTGGTTCACAATGGTTTGGTTCCTCGCCAAAGTGTCATGCTTCTTCTTCCTCTTTGTTTGGCTTCGCGGAACTCTTCCACGATTGCGTTATGACCAGTTCATGCAATTTGGATGGAAGGTTTTGATTCCTGTTTCACTCGCATGGATCATGATCGTCTCAACACTTCGCGTTATGAGCCAACAAGGAACACCTCGTGTTTTGGTATTCGCTTTCACACTAGGCGCAATTTTAATTATTTACGCAGTATTGGGACTCTTTGATCGGTCGAAGAGAAAAACTAAAGAGATTGATGATGTTGTCATGAGCGCTCACCCAGCACCATCCTTCCCTGTCCCTGCAATTACACGAGAGGAGCAGAGACATGAGTAATCTCGATAAAAGAAAAGACAATGGTCTAGAAATCGCTCGAGGCGAAAGCCAGCACATTGCCGGAGAGCAGAGCGTTGGATCATTCTTTGCTCAGCTCAAAGGTTTTTGGCTTACTTTTAAAACTATGTTTGGTAAACCAGAAACTGTTGCATATCCAGAGGTAAAGAACCCAACAGCCGAACGTTTCCATGGGCGTCATCAACTCAATCGCTACGACGATGGCCTTGAAAAATGTATTGGTTGCGAACTTTGCGCGTGGGCTTGTCCAGCCGATGCAATATTGGTTGAAGCTGGGGACAACACACCAACCGAGCAATATTCTCCCGGCGAGCGTTACGGCAAGGTCTATCAAATCAATTACGCACGTTGCATCTTTTGCGGATTGTGCATCGAAGCTTGCCCAACTCGAGCGCTCACAATGACAAATGAATATGAACTTGCTGATGCCACCCGTGGCAAACTGATCTTCCAGAAAGAAGATTTATTAGCTCCTCTTCGCTCCGGAATGATTCCGGCGCCACACCCGATGTATCCAGGTACGACCGACACCGATTATTACAAAGGTGCCGTCACCGGTTCGCATCCGAGTCAGGAGATTAAGAACTAATGCACTCTCTCTTTGACATGGCATACACAGTGGGAACCACAGCCACACCCGAGGCAGTTCAATTCTGGATCCTCGCACCGCTCGCTGTGCTTGCAGCTCTTGGAATGTTGCTTGCGAAAAAGGCAGTGCACTCAGCGCTTTTACTCGCATGGGTAATGATCACCCTCGCAATCTTCTATATCGCTCAAGATGCGCTCTTCCTCGGAATCGTTCAGGTTGTGGTTTACACCGGCGCAGTCATGATGCTCTTCCTGTTTATTCTTATGTTGGTAGGCGTTGACACATCAGATTCATTGATAGAAAACATCAAAGGTCAACGCCCAACTGCAATTGTCGCTGGACTTGGCGTAGCAGGATTACTGACATCTTTGATTGGCCGCGCCGTAGCCACCCATCAAGCTGCAGGACTCGCTGGTGCCAACACCAACGGTAATGTGCAAGGGTTGGCAGAGGAGCTCTTCACAAAGTATGTATTTGCTTTTGAAGTTGTATCTGCACTTTTGATTACTGCCGCTCTTGGTGCGATGGTGCTTGGCCATAGCCAAAAGCCAAAGATACGTAATCTTCAACGCGAGCTGTCAATTGCACGCTTCCGCGGTGAATCGATTAAAGAAGCTGCAACTCTTCCAGCACCTGGCACATACGCACGCCACAATGCAGTTGATGTGCCTGCGCTTGGTCCTGATGGTCAACCTGTTAGCGCCTCGATTTCTAAAGTATTGGAAGCCCGTGGTGACATCATCGCTTCAGCCCCATTTGAATTGAAGCCAATTGAAGAGGAAGAGAAGTAAATGGAAATTTCAAACTACCTTTATCTCTCTGCAATTCTTTTCACAATCGGATCGATTGGTGTTGTGGTTCGCAGAAACGCAATCGTTGTTTTTATGTGCATCGAACTAATGCTGAATGCTGCAAACCTTGCTTTTGTAACCTTCTCGCGTATTAATGGTGACCTTGTTGGCCAAGTTGCTTCCTTTTTCACCATGGTTGTTGCTGCGTGCGAAGTTGTAGTTGGTCTCGCGATCATTGTCACGATGTATCGCTCCCGTCGATCTGCATCTATTGATGATGCAAGTTTGTTGAAGCGATAATCATGACAACATCATCAAATTTGGTATTTCTCATCGCACTCCCACTTCTGAGCGCAGCCTTGCTGATGTTGCTCGGTCGCAAAGCTGATAAGTGGGGACACGTATTAGCTACCGCAGTATCAGCTTCGACATTTGTTATCGGAGTGATTGAATTTTTTGCGATGCAGTCTCGTTCTGGGAATGCACGCCCTGCTCATCAAGATCTGTTTACCTGGATTTCAGTAGGCACGTTCAATGTCCATGCCTCTCTCCTCTTAGATCAGCTCTCAATTTGTTTCGTTCTACTCATAACAGGTGTAGGCACCCTGATTCACGTTTACTCCATTTCCTATATGGAGCATGACGAAAACCGTCGCCGGTTCTTCTCGTATCTCAACCTCTTTATCGCCGCGATGCTCTTACTCGTTTTGGGCGATAGCTATCTCAACCTTTATGTAGGTTGGGAAGGGGTTGGTTTGGCCTCTTATCTCCTTATCGGATTTTGGAATCAGAAGCCGGCATATGCTGTGGCTTCAAAGAAGGCATTTGTTGCTAACCGTGTTGGTGACATCGGACTTTCGCTCGCAATCATGATTGCATTCGCGCAATTTGGTGACGTAACTTTTGCTGGAGTTGAGGCAGGAGTTCCTCATGCAAACGCTGCTGCACTAACGGCGCTTGGTGCAATGATTCTTCTCGCTGCGACTGGTAAATCCGCTCAATTCCCATTGCAGTCTTGGTTGGGCGATGCGATGGCTGGTCCAACACCAGTCTCTGCGCTCATCCACGCAGCAACAATGGTGACCGCTGGCGTTTACCTTATTACGCGTTCACATTTTGTATTCGATGCGACTTCGACTGCTCAAAATTTAGTGATTGCCGTTGGTGCAATCACGCTACTTTTTGGTGCGCTCGTTGGTACCGCAAAGGATGACATTAAGAAAGCCCTTGCTGCTTCCACGATGTCACAAATTGGATACATGATTCTTGCAACAGGTCTTGGCCCAGTGGGTTATGCGTTTGCAATCATGCACCTTCTCACCCATGGTTTCTTCAAAGCTGGAATGTTCCTTGGCGCCGGTTCTGTCATGCATGGCATGAATGACGAAGTAAACATGCGGCGATACGGCGCTCTTGCCAAAGCAATGCCAATAACTGCAGCAACATTTGGCCTGGGCTATCTCGCTATCATCGGAGTACCACCGTTCGCAGGTTTCTATTCCAAAGATAAAATAATAGAAACAGCTTTCAACGTCGGTGGAAATAAAGGAATTCTTATCGGTGGCGCTGCCCTCCTTGGAGCGGCAATTACTGCTTTCTATATGACTCGCGTAATTATCCTTACCTTCACCGGTTCTAAACGTTGGGATTCTGCTGCACATCCACATGAATCTCCATTCTTAATGTGGATTCCTATGGTTGTTCTCGCTATTGGATCTATCGCCTCAGGTTTCCTATTTAACTCAGGAAGTGCATTAGTTAATTGGCTTCAACCTGTTGTAAATCCAGAGCACCATCATCACGAGGGAGAATTTCTTCCAGCTTCAACCATTTCAGTAATGGCCCTTGTTGCTGTCGCGATTGGTGTCATCATTGCAGTTACAAAGTATCGCTCTAACGTCCCAGTCGAAGCACCAGCTGGAAATATTTTCACCAAGATTGCCCGTCGTGATCTACTGCAAGATGATGTAAATGATCGGCTCTTTGTTCGACCTGGACAGGCTCTCACAAGCGGGTTGGTTAAAGTCGACCACTCTGTGATTGATGGAACTGTTCGTGGAGTCGGAGGCGTTGTTGCTTTGATTTCTCAAAATCTACGTAAAGTTCAAAATGGATATGCACGTTCATATGCACTCATGATGGTCATTGGCGTTCTTGCATTAATAGCAACTCTTTGGATGGTGACTTTATGAGCATTTTGACACTGCTGCAGATTGTGCCCCTTGTTGGCTCGTTTGCTCTTTTCTTTGTGCCTCGTGCAAACGTAACTTTTATTAAACAATTTGCGATTGCTATTGCGCTACTCAACCTACTTCTCTCGGTGAAAATGGCTGTGGGGTACGACAGAACGGTAGCCGGACTTCAATTTGTTGAGTCTCGCTCATGGATCAAGCCCTTTGGCGTCAATTACGCGGTCGGCGTAGATGGAATTGCACTCGTACTTATTCTTATGACGACCGTTCTTGTTCCAATTGTGCTTCTTGCGGGCTGGAACGAGTCTGAAAATGGCCGCTGGTCCTCGCGAACCTATTACATGTTGATCTTGGTTCTTGAAACCATGATGGTTGGAGTCTTTGCAGCAACAGACGTTTTCCTCTTTTATGTGATCTTTGAAGCCATGTTGATTCCGGTCTATTTCCTAATAGGTGGATATGGTCGAGGAGAACGTGCGCAAGCTGCTATGAAATTCTTGCTTTATAGCCTCTTGGGTGGATTGTTAATGTTAGGTGCAGTTATTGGCATCTTTATCATCGCAGTAAACCAAGTTGGACCAACGTTTGACGTAGCAACTCTTTCAAAGTTGGTTATTGATAAACCAACTCAAAATTGGTTATTCCTCGGCTTCTTTGCTGCTTTTGCAATTAAGGCACCTCTCTGGCCGTTACATACTTGGCTTCCAACTGCGGCAAAATCTGCAACCCCGGCAACTTCAGTCCTACTGCTCGGAGTGCTCGACAAAGTCGGAACGTACGGAATGATTCGATTTTGCATCACACTTTTCCCAGATGCTGCAAAAACGTTTACTCCAGCAATCATCACTTTATCTTTGATTTCAATTCTTTATGGTGCTTTTCTTGCTATAGGCCAGAAGGACATCAATGGCTTGATTGCATTTACATCGATTAGCCACTTCGGTTTCATTACGCTCGGAATCTTTGCAATGACATCTCAAGGCCTTTCTGGTGCTTCCCTTTATATGGTTAACCATGGCTTTAGCACTGCAGCTCTCTTCCTTGTTGCAGGTTGGATGGCTTCACGTCGTGGTTCTACTCAGATCTCAGATTTCGGTGGACTTCAAAGAGTTACTCCAGTAATGGCATGGATGTTCTTTATCGCTGGAATGTCGGCTCTTGCCCTACCTGGACTTTCGAGTTTCGTCAGTGAGTTCCTCGTTCTTCTCGGAACCTTTACTCGCTATCCAATTGCGGCAATCATTGGCACAACCGGAATAGTCCTAGCAGCGCTCTATGTTTTGCTGGTTGTTCAAAAGGCGCTCCATGGTCCAACAACTACTGGAAATGAGAATCTTGTAGATTTAAATCTCCGTGAGAAAGTAGCGATTGCTCCGATTGTTGCAATTTTGATTCTCTTTGGATTCATGCCCAAGCCAATCACCGATGTCATTAATCCTGCATCTGGCCAAGTAATGGTCAACGCTGGATTTACCGATCCAGCACCAAAGGCAGGTAAGTAATGTTGACTGCACCCAAGCTCGATTATGCGCTTTTGGCTCCACTTCTCATCGTTTTAGGTGGTGCGCTACTTGGCGTGCTCATCGAAGCACTTTTTAAGCGTGCTCGCGGAGCCATCCAACTTACCCTTGCTCTTGGAACTCTCGCACTCGCCTTCGTTTACCTTTTTATTTCCCGCCATTCAGATTCCACGAGTGCGGCTGTTGGTTCGGTGACTATTGATGGAGTAGCTGTATTCCTTCAAGGCACACTTCTTATTCTTGCCTTCTTCGGACTTCTCTACATTTCAGATCAAGATAATTTCACAGCTTCCGCCGCTGCGGTCCCAGGATCTGAAGAAGAGCGGGCTGCTCATGCATCGGGCCGCCAACTCACTGAGGTTTATCCACTCACACTATTTGCGGTAAGCGGAATGATGCTTTTCACGATGGCATCAGATCTCATCACTCTCTTTGTTGCCCTTGAAGTGCTCTCTTTACCGCTTTACCTCATGACTGGACTTTCACGTCGTCGTAGATTGCTTTCACAAGAGGCAGCTCTAAAGTATTTCTTGCTCGGCGCGTACTCATCTGCTTTCTTCTTATTCGGCGCAGCTTTTCTTTATGGATACTCTGGATCCATAACACTTGGTGGCATTGCGACTGCCATTTCGAGTAATCCAGGAAATGACGTATTACTCCTTATTGGCATCGTCTTTGTCTCAGTTGGCTTGCTCTTCAAGATTGGTGCAGTTCCATTCCACGCTTGGACTCCAGATGTCTATCAAGGTGCCCCGACGGCTGTCACTGGCTTTATGGCGGCTTGTACAAAAATTGCAGCAGTTGGTGCAACTCTTCGAATTTTCTATGTTGGATTTGGCGCTGCAGAATGGCAATGGAAGCCGATAATTTTGGCAATTGCAATCCTTACAATGGTTGTAGGTGGAATCGCAGCGATTGCTCAACGCGATGTTAAACGTATGCTCGCATTCTCATCTATCGCCCATGCCGGATTTTTATTGGCAGCAGTCTTGGGACTTAACGGACCAGCCCTTGCAGCCGCTCTTTTCTATCTGGCGACATATGGATTCACCACACTCGGTGCCTTCGGAGTTATCACTCTTGTTCGTGATGCGTCCGGTGAAGTCACCGATCTCAATCGTTGGGTAGGTCTAGGAAAGAAATCTCCGCTCACAGCCGCTGTATTTACCCTCTTCCTTTTAAGTTTTGCAGGAATTCCATTAACAGCAGGCTTTATTGGAAAATTTGGAGTATTCGCTGGCGCATACAGCTCTGGAAATATTTCTGTAGTAATTGTTGGCGTACTTACTTCGGCAATCACTGCCTTCTTCTATCTACGCGTTGTCATTATGATGTTCTTCTCTGATCCAAAGAGTGACACTGTTTCGGTTGTCATTCCTTCATTTAAGACTCGTTTAGCAATTGCTGTAAGCGCAATTGCTACTTTGGTGTTTGGTGTAATACCTGGCCCTCTCATGGAGTTGGCTGCAAACTACGCAAGCTTCATTCGCTAAAAATGTCACTCGGGATTCCAGGAATTAATCCACAGCTCGAATCTGAGCTTATGCACGATATGGAGCGGGTAGAAGCGCTTATTCGCTCGCATATTCTCGGAAAGTATCCGCTAGTTATTGAAACTTCTCGCCACCTTGTAGAAGCGGGTGGTAAGCGTTTACGTCCACTCCTTGCACTAATTGCCGCACGTTTTGGCAACCCTAATGAAGATGTCATTAAATCTGCTGTTGTATGCGAATTAACACACCTTGCAACTCTCTATCATGATGATGTTATGGATGAAGCCCCACTCCGTCGGGGAGTAGAGAGCGCGAATAATCGTTGGGGCAATACCGTTGCGATCTTGACAGGCGACTACCTCTTTGCAAAAACTTCTGCGCTACTTGCTGATCTGGGTCCTGAAGCTGTACGGATTCACGCGGAGACATTTGAACGACTATGTATCGGTCAAATTATGGAAACGCAAGGAAAGAGTGAAGGACTCTCTCTATTTGATCACTATACAAATGTGATTGCCGATAAGACGGGCTCACTTATTGCAACAAGTGCACGTTATGGATCGATGTTTGCTGGAGTGGACCAGGCGATCATTGAAAAATTGGCGGCATATGGTGAAAAGATTGGACTGCTTTTTCAACTTGCTGATGACATCATCGATATCAATAGTGAAAGCGCCGAATCTGGCAAAACACCCGGAACTGATCTGCGCGAAGGTGTCCCCACCCTTGTAACCGTTCGAATCATTGAGTCAAAAGATCCGGCGGATTCTGAATTAAAAACCAGGCTCTCTGCGCCAATCCAAGACGAGGCGATGGTGAGTGAAACCCTGAAAGCGCTGCGCACACATCGAGCCATGAATGAATCTCGCGCTCTGCTCGAGCAGTACTCAAATGAAGCTAAAAATCTGCTTTCAGATCTTCCGGATGGTTCAGCTAAAGAAGCTTTAATCCATCTCTGCGATGCGATCATTCACAGAACTGCCTGATCTCACTAAATCAGTTCCAAGCGCTATAAGTGCAATCCAGATAATAAAGAAACCAATCCAACGTCCTGTCGGCATCGGCTCATGTCGAACAATGACGCCAACCATAAATTGAACGGTTGGAGTTATATATTGAAGTAAGCCAATGATTGTAAATGGCAAAATATTGGTACTGCCATTGAACATGAGCAGCGGTACGGCAGTTACTGCTCCTGCTAGAAAGAGAAGAATTGAAAGTCCAGGTGCGTGGCCAAATTGGCCTTCACCATTTGATTGCAACCACACTAAATAACCTGCGTATGGCAAAAAGGCGAGAAGCGTTTCGATTGTGAGTCCTTCAAGCGCACCGATTCCAAGCTGCTTCTTGACGACACCATATGATCCCCAAGAGAGAGCAAGGATGATTGCAATCCAAGGCGGGCGACCATAGTCGACAGTCAAGACAATGACGCCAAGAGCGGCAACAATGACCGCAAACCATTGAAGCTTGCGCATTCTTTCACGAAAGATAATGACGCCGAATCCAATAATGATAAGTGGATTGATGTAATAGCCAAGTGCGCATTCAACTACATGGCCATGATTGACTCCCCAAATATAAGTGAGCCAGTTGATAGATACCAAGGTGGTTGAAAGTAATAGTTTGAGTACAGTTTTTCGATTGCGGAGTATTTCGAAAGTTGAACGTAATTTTTTTAAGAAAGTAAGAATGATGAGGCAGGTGATGAGTGACCAGACTGCTCGATGAGAGACAATCTCAATAGAGTTAGCGGGTTTAAGAAGCGGCCAATAGAGAGGGAATAAACCCCACGTTAAATAGGCGCCGAGTCCTAAAGCTAGTCCAGTTTTATAATTCTTATTACCGGTCATTAACGGTAATTCACAAACTGCACTGCAAAATCCCAAGGGTGGTTCTTGACCATCGCAATTGCATCTTGAAGATCATCGCGACTCTTGGAGATAACTCTCAGCTCGTCGCCCTGGATCTGAGTTTTGAGAGATTTTGGGCCCTCATCTTTAAGTAATTTTGCTATTTTCTTAGCATTCTCTGTGGTCAAGCCCTCTTTGAAATTGCAATTGATGCGATAGGTCTTACCTGAAAGCGCTGGCTCCGACGCATCTAAATGTTTGAGCGAGACGCCTCTCTTAACGAGTTTATCTTTAAGAACTTCTAGCGCTGCTTTTGCGCGCTCTTCAGTTCCCGATTCGAGAACGATTTTCTCGCCACTTTTCTCGATAGTTGTGCCGGTATTTTTGAAATCAAATCGAGTACCAAGCTCGCGGTCAGCTTGATTGAAGGCGTTGTCGACCTCCATGTGATCAATCTTGGAGACGATATCGAAACTGGAATCAGCCATAGCTCACTGTACCTTTTGGAGGAGAGCCTTCGCCTGGGAGTTCGAAGGATAAGATGATTGAGTTCCGAGACGTGTGACACTGTCTGAAGCACAGAGGCAACCCAGTTCGACTGCTTTTGCATCTGGAAGTCCAAGTGCAAGTCCGACTGCAAATGCACCAACGAATGCATCTCCAGCGCCAGTTGTATCTATGGCGTTAACTTTTGGAGCAGATACTCGAATTACCTCGCCGTGTGGAGTTGTAAACGCAGCTCCAGCTTCTCCCAGCGTGACTGCAAATCTGCATTTCAATTGAGATGCTAAGTCCTTGATGATTTCATCGCTTGTTGGTTGTTTGCCTTCAGGATGCATTCCAGCAAATTCGGTTTCATTGGGAATGATCCAATCTGCATACGAAAGTAGTTCAGCTGAGATTGGCGCATATGGAGCTGGGTTAAGAATGGTTGGGATGCCTTTAGCGCGAGCGGTTTTAAAAGCAGCAGCAGTTACATTTTGAGGAATTTCCAATTGACCAATGACAACCGAAATATTTGGTAAACCCTCAACCGCTGATTGAGCCTGTTCTTCAGTCATTGCGTTATTGGCGCCAGGCACACAGATAATGCGATTGGTTCCGCTTGGTTCGACCCAAATCGGTGCCACGCCACTGGGTCCAGGGGAGCGGCGAATAAAATCTGTGTTTATCCCTTGCTTTTGGAAATTCTCCAGAGTAGTTTCGCCGAAGACGTCATCACCCAAGGTGTTGACCATGGATACCTGGACCTCGAATCTACGAGCCATGGTGGCTTGATTTGCACCTTTGCCGCCGAATCCAGTTATGAAGTTGTCTCCAATCACTGTCTCACCTGCATTTGGAATTACTTTTGAATAAGTAACCATGTCAATCATCGTGCTACCCACTACAACGATGTGTGCGTTATGCATTTATCCACAGTCTCTTTCGATTTATAGGTTTTATAACGGTTTGTTTAGAATCAAAAATTATTGATTTATTCCTAGACGCCAACATACTACTGAGTTAGGCTCATATCAATCGTCACTCAGGCTCCTGATTCCCCCGGACGATATTTACCCTTAAGGAGAAACCGAATGCTCAAGAAGCAACTTGGAAGAAAGGGTGCGATTGCTGCAGTAGCAGCATTTGGCATGATTCTTTCCGTTGTAAGCACCGGAACACAAGCACAAGCAGCAACAAAGACAACAATTGCTATTGCTTATGATCTTGGTGGACGTAGCCAACCAGGCTTTAACCAGCTTGCGTACATTGGCGTCAAGCCATTGTTGGCAAAGAATAAGAACCTCGCATTGATTGAAGCTCAGGCTTCACCATCTGATACAGATGATATTCGTGCAGAGCGTCTTCGCTTGATGGCGAAGAAGGCAAGCATTGTTATCGCTGTTGGATTCCTCTACAACGCATCACTTACAAAGGTTGCTAAGGAATTTCCAAAAGTAAAATTCGGCATCGTTGATGACGTTGTAACTGCACCAAACGTTGAAAATATTCTTTTCAAAGAGCAAGAAGGCTCCTTCTTGGTTGGTGTCGCAGCAGCTCTTAAGTCAAAGACTGGCAATGTCGGCTACATCGGTGGCGTAAAGACTCCTCTTCTTCAGAAGTTTGAAGCAGGATTCGTAGCAGGCGCTAAGGCTGCTAATCCAAAGATCACAGTACAAACTGCCTACATCTCTGTACCACCAGATTTCTCTGGCTTCAATGATCCTGCTAAAGGACATGAAACAGCTCTTGGTATGTACCAAAACGGTGCAGATGTTGTGTATGCAGCAGCTGGCGGAACCGGCGGTGGCGTACACCAGGCTGCGTTCGAGCAAAAGAAGTGGTCAATCGGCGTAGATGCCGATGAAGCTACATACGCTTCCAATGCTAAGTACAAGACCGCAATTTTGACCTCAATGCTCAAGCGCGTTGATACAGGTTGCAACTCATTCGTGAGCGATGTACTTGCTAATAAGTTCAAGGCCGGAAGCCATGTCTTTGGTCTTACAAATGGTGGAGTTGGATATGCGCTTACAGGCGGATATGTCAACGACATCAAGTCAAAGATTGAAGGATATGCAGCAAAGATCAAGTCAGGCGCAATTGTTGTTCCTGAAAAACCAGAAGGTGCTTGATCAGTAAAAGCTTCACCTTAAGCAATTAACTTTGTGGCCGCACGAAAGTGCGGCCACAAGGCTTGCTTAGATAAATAATTCTCTATCCGAAAAACGAAAGGCCAAATGCTTGAGCTGGGTCATCGAAGTACAAGATGTTGTAAAGAAGTATCCAGGTGTTGTTGCAAATAACAATGTAAATCTCCAAGTAGAAAAAGGAAAGATTCACGCGATTATCGGCGAAAATGGTGCCGGTAAATCGACGTTAATGAAAATTCTTTATGGAATGGTAAAACCAGATAGCGGTGAAATACGCGTAGATGGTGAGCCAGCCGTAATGAAATCGCCTAATGATGCAATCGATCGTGGTATCGGAATGGTGCACCAACATTTTATGTTGGCAGATAACGCTTCGGTTCTTGAAAATGTGATTTTGGGTAGTGAACCCACTAGATTTGGGGCACTTATTGAATATTCTGAAGCAAAAAAGAAACTTTTAGAAATAGCTGACCACTATGGTCTAGAGCTAGATCCAGATCAGCAACTTTCTGAATTAGGCGTTGGTGGACGTCAACGCGTTGAGATTGCAAAAGTCCTTTTCCGTGGTGCAAAAGTTTTGATTTTGGATGAGCCGACGGCAGTTCTCGTTCCCCAAGAGGTAGATGAGCTATTTACCAATTTAAAGGAACTTACGCGCAACGGACTAACAATAATCTTCATTTCTCACAAACTCGATGAGGTATTGGAAATTGCTGACCACATTACGGTTATGCGTCAAGGAACCAGCGTTGCAAATTTAACTCCTGCGCAGACAGATAAGAAGAATTTGGCTGAATTGATGGTTGGCAGGGCTCTGCCTAAACCTCGTCATGCTGGTACGCCGCCTCAAGAGAAGGTAGTTCTGAATGTAAGCGATGCAACTTATTTGCGCAGAGATGGCCGCGAATTATTGCATCAAATAAATCTATCTATTCATGCAGGCGAAATTGTTGGTCTTGCAGGTGTAGAAGGAAATGGGCAGGAAGAACTCATTGAATTAATTATGGGACTTATCAAGCCAGCATCCGGAAAAGTTGAAATTGTTGGTCTTGATACACAGACGAGCGAAACTCGAGAAATCCGTGATGCAGGCGTGGGATACATCCCACAGGATCGTCAACGCGACGGATTACTTATGGGTGCACCATTGTGGGAGAACCGCATACTGGGCCACCAAGCAACTCCTCCCATGGTTAAGGGAATTTGGGTAGACAAAGGAGCTGCGGTAAATGACTCGGAAAGAGTCGTACGCGAATTTGATGTGAGAACTCCAAGTATTAATGTGATGGCTAGCGCGCTTTCTGGCGGTAATCAACAAAAATTTATTGTAGGGCGCGAGATGTCATCAAATCCAAAACTAATTGTTGCCGCCCAACCCACTCGTGGAGTAGATGTGGGTGCACAGTCAATTATTTGGGACAAACTTATGGATGCCCGAACAAGCGGAGTAGGAGTGCTCTTAGTATCTGCAGATTTGGATGAACTCTTTGCTTTGTCTGATCGAATTGCGGTTATTTTCAGCGGAAAAATTGTTGCAATGTTGAACCCAGCCAATACATCGCCACAAGAACTTGGATTGGCAATGACTGGAGCTAATCAATGAGAAATCATCGTTTATTTTGGGCGGTTGTAGCGCCGGTTGCAGCCATTTTCTCCTCACTCATTTTTGTCAGTTTGATTCTTGTATTGAAAGGCGTAAACCCATTTTCGACTTTTCAAATATTAGTTTCTTATGGTTTTGAACCACGAAATGTGATTTCAGAACTAAATCAGACGGTCGCGTATTACCTTGCTGGAGTTGCCGCGGCAATTGGTTTCAAAATGATGCTCTTCAATATTGGTATTGATGGTCAATATCGCCTTGCTGTTTTCATTGCTGCAGTGGTTGGTGGATCGGTGAAACTGCCTGCTGTATTACATATCTCATTGATAGTTGTTACTGCAGTGGTCGTAGGAGCGCTCTGGTCGGCAATCTCTGGATATTTGAAAGTTAAGCGTGGAGTCTCTGAAGTCATCTCGAATATCATGCTCAATGCAATTGCTGGAGGATTGATTTCATACCTTCTCAGTCCGCTTCGCTGGGGTTCACAAGCTGCAGGCTCACAAAATCTCAATACGACAACCATTGCAGCATCTGGACAATTACCAGTGATTCACATATTCAATAACACCTTGTACAGCTTTGGAATAGTTGCCATTTTTGTGGGTATTGGGTACTGGATTCTGCTAAATAAAAGCGTTTTTGGATTCAATTTGAGGGCAACTGGAATGTCATTTCGAGCCGCTCGCGCGAGTGGCGTTAACGCTCCTAAAATGATTTTCGTAACCACAGTGCTTTCCGGAGCAGTTGCAGGTCTTACCGGATTGGGAACACTGTTCTGTGAAACTCATAATTATTCATTAGCATTTCCATCAGGTTACGCGCTGACAGGACTTGCACTTGCGCTCCTTGGACGAAATCATCCAGTTGGAATCGCGTTTGCAGCATTCTTTTGGTCCTTCTTAGAAAGATCTGCTGGCATCTTGGATCTCAATGGAGTTCCAAATGAAATTATTATGATGATGCAAGGAACGATAGTTATTTGTACTGTCGTCGCATATGAAATCGTAAAAATGATCAATAAGCGCCAACAACAGGAACAAGTCGGCAAAGCTGATGTTGTTGAGGAAGGAGCCAAGAAGTGAACTTTCTCAAACGCGGTTCATCCAGAATCCTAATTTTCACAGGCTTGCTAATTCTTGTTTTTGGCATCGTTCGTCAATTAACGGGAGCAAATGACATCACCGCCTCAGGTGCCTCATCTGCAACGCTTCGGTTGACAATCCCGCTCTTGCTTGCAGGTTTAGGTGGGCTTTGGTCTGAACGATCTGGTGTTATCAATATCGGTCTTGAAGGAATGATGATTGCCGGCACATGGTTAGGCGCTTGGTATGGCTTTAAATATGGGTGGGCGGCTGGCTTTCTAGCTGCTGCTATTGGCGGGGCACTTATCGGATTTGCCCATGCATTTCTTACTGTAAAAGTTGGAATTGATCAGGCCGTTTCTGGTCTAGCAATCAATCTTTTAGCAGCGGGAAGTGCACGATATCTTGCTGGCGTCTTCTTTGTTCCTGCAGGTGGCGACAACAATGTATCTCCACCGGTACAACAGCCACCAACTTTGCATCTTTCTCTAGCGGATACTCTCATGCAATGGCATGGCAAACATATTCTCTTTGTCTCTGATCTTGCCGGTTTAGCCGGTGGGTTAATATCAAATGTAAATATTATGACTTTGGTTTTATTGCTTGCCCTGCCGATCACCTCCTTTATCTTATGGAAAACGCGTTTTGGTCTTCGCATGAGATTTTGTGGTGAGAATCCAGTTGCAGCAGAATCCCTAGGCGTCAATGTTTATAGGACTCGATACATCTCCTTGGCTGTATCAGGTCTCCTTGCTTCTCTAGGAGGTGCTTATCTTTCACTAGTTGCATCTTCTGTATATAGAGAGGGTCAAACTGCAGGACGAGGATTTATAGGTCTTGCAACAGTTATCTTTGGTAATTGGCGCCCGGGTGGAGTATTTGCAGGATCACTCCTCTTTGGATTTACAGATGCCCTACGTCTTCGCCAGGCTACATCAGTTCATGCGATTCTTTTGGTAGTCGTAATATTTGCCGTGCTACTGGCTTTGTGGTTTGCAAAACAAAAGCAGATGAAGAATTTCATCACAGTCGGCGCTATTGGTGTTTCTATTTATGTTATCTATGCTCTTGTAAATGCAATCCCTGATGAGTTCGTTACAGTATTTCCAAACGTAGCGACTCTTCTTGTTCTGACATTTCTATCGCAAAGGTTGCGACCACCTGCCATGGCAGGCGCTCCATATAGAAAGGGCGAGGAAGCTCACTAAATGACTGGTTCGGATTTTTGGGACTCAGGAGTCCTCAAAAGCATTGATCCGGTAATCAAAAACTCGAAGTTAGTTCGAGTTAACGAAGAACGTATCACGGATGTAGCCAACTGGATGGCGTATGAAGAATTTGCCAAGCCAGACGGATCATCGTTGTTCGACTTCGGAAATGATCCGGATTTCCTGATGGACCTCACGCTTACTGTGAACACAATGAATTTTGCGTTCACAGACTTCGACACGGGAGTTAAGTTTGAGAGTACATATAAAGGTCGTACTTACTCAGATTCTGAAGCAATGATGGCATGCCTACATAAGACCACTCAGGACGGAATCCCTTTCTTCTCCGGAGACTATCTGGCAAAAGTAACGAAAGCCGACCTTCAAAAAGTATTCAGCGGCAACATTGAAATGCCTATGCTGGATGAACGAGTGAAGTTGTTTAACGAGGTAGGCGGAGTCTTGGTTGATAAATACCAAGGTTCCTTCCATACCTTTGTACGTTCTTGTGCTCCAAAACTTTACGCGAATGGTGATGGTCTACTTGAACGCCTTACCTCTGAATTCCCACGATTTGAGGATGTTTCGGATTACCACGGCCACCGAGTTCAGATTTACAAATTGGCTCAGCTTGGAATTTGGAGCATGCATTTATCTCTAATGCCAAGAAAAGCTTGGGCGCTAGAGGATGCCCATCTCTTAACGGCTTTTGCAGATTACATAGTTCCCGTTGGTATGCGCGTGACTGGCATCTTCGAATATGCACCTGAACTCGAAAAGCAGATTAATTCACTTGAAGAAGTTAAACGGGATAGTGATGCAGAAATTGAAATTCGCGCATCCTCTATTTATGCAATCGCAAGGCTTACAGATGAAATCAATGCTCGCAGACCAGGGATGGATCGTCTTCTGATGCCGCAAGTCGATTTCAGGTTCTGGAAGACATACCACGCAACCCACTGGCCACATCACCTCACGAAAACGATTATGTACTGATGAGAATCTATTTTGCAGGTCCACTGTTTACGCCTTATGAGCGATCTTTTATTGATGCCTGTGCAAAGCGATTGCGAGAAGCAGGCATGGAGGTGTTTGTACCCCATGAAATCCCACTTCCAGATCCAGTAACTCCTCAATTCATATTTAATATCGATTCTTCCGAGGTGCTCAAGGCAGATGCGATGATTGCCCTTCTGGATGGACCGATGGTTGACGATGGAACTGCGAATGAAATTGGAATCTTTTGGAACGAGATGAGACACGATTCCTCAAAGAAGGGAATTGTTGGTCTCGTTACTGACACACGCGTGATTCGTGATCGAAATATGATTGATGGAAAAGGTATCAATCTCTTTGTGAGAGGTTGTGTCGAAGATGCAGGTAAAGTAGTTGATAATTTCGATGCAGCTTTTGATATTTTGAATAAGTGGCATATTGAGAGTAAATAGAGAAGCAGATCAAATAATTAATGCTTGATGCTTATAAAACAGTCCTAAAAAAGGATCATTCTCGATCAACTTTTGGTTTTGGAATAGTCGGCCGTATTCCCTTGGCAATGAATACAGTCGCCTTGGTCTTTCTTATTTCAACTGTGCGTGGTTCATTCGCCCTAGCTGGAATCGCTTCATCCTGTTATACGGTAGCTGGCGCAATTGTGGGACCGCGAATTGGAAGGCTCGCCGATATAAAAGGTACTCGGAAAGTACTTTTGCCAGTCACGCTGGCAAATGTTTTTGCGATCACAGGTATTTTGACTCTAGGAGAACATAACACCCCAGCCTTGTTAATTTTCTCAGCTCTTGCCGGAGGAACATTTCCCAATTTTGGAAGTTATACCCGTACTCGCTGGAGTCGATCTCTCACCGATTCACGCCAATTAAGCGCGGCTCTCTCACTGGAATCTGTTTTAGATGAAACTGCATTTGTAATTGGTCCCGCATTGGCAGGTTTCCTCTTTGCATGGGGTGGGTCGCACTCACCACTTATCAGCGGTGTTGTATTTCTTGTTATCGGCGGATTAGGCATTGCTTTAACAAGTACGGATCATGATGGACACCCTCAGCCAGAAGAAAAGCATGGTGGATTACTCCGTATCCCATATGTGAAGTCACTACTTGCCACTCTCATATGTATTGGTCTTACGTTTGGGGCGCAGTATGTAGTGATCCTTGCTGTCGCAAAGGAAGGAGGGCGGGCGGCCGACGGAGGTCTTTGGGTGGGGCTCAATCCAATTGGCAGCACCGTTATGGGATTGATCTATGGATTTATTCACTGGAAAGTAAGTGCAGCAAAAAGACTTACTATCTCTTTATTCGTCATGTCATGTGGAACTTTGGGTTTGGTTCTCTTCCAAAGCTACGACACAATTATTTTTTGGCTCATTATCGCAGGTTTAGGAATTGCCCCAGCATTGATCTCTGCAAACCATAGAATGAAAGATCTCATCCCAGTTCATCGCTTGAATGAGGCGTTTTCAATGCTGGGGGCTTCGATTTCTTTTGGAATCACTATTGGCGCTTCAGTGAGTGGAATATTGGTTTCACACTTTGGTGGTTGGCATGGCTTTGACTTCATGTTCGCAGCCACCGTGCTCGCTATGTTTGTATCAATGATTGGATTAAAGAAGGCCAAATCATGAATAAAGAGAGGGTAATTCTCGACACTGATCCAGGCATAGATGACGCCTTAGCAATTTTATTGCTGGCAGCTTCTCCAGAAATTTCCCTTGAAGCAATCACTGTCACTCACGGAAACACGAGTGTCGAAAAATGTACTCGAAATGCCTTGCAATTGGCAGAACTTGCAGGACTTCAAGTGCCCATCGCACGAGGAGCAAGTGAACCTTTAGTAAAAACATTATCTGTCGCTGAAGAAACGCATGGTGATGGTGGATTGGGCTATGCGCTTTTGCCACTTGCGAGCAGGAATCCAGTTCCTCAACATGCGGCAGATCTCATTGTTGATTTAGTGGAAGCCAATCCTGGCGACATTACTATTCTTGCCATAGGTCCGTTAACGAATATTGCACTAGCAATTCATCGCAACCCTCAGATCGTCAGGAAGATTAAGCGTGTTGTTGCTATGGCAGGTTCCATTCACTTTCCTGGAAATGCAACTCCCGATGCCGAATATAACGTTTTCTGCGATCCTGAAGCCTTTGACATTGTTTTGCGTTCCGGTGTTGATTTAACAATTGTGCCGTTAGATGTGACTTATAAATGCATCTTCACTAAAAATCACATGGCGAGAATTGAAACAAAGAATCCTGAAGTGCGTAATTTCATTGATGACGCGACTAGATTTTACATGGAATTTCATGACGAGTATCAAAAGATTGATGGATGTGCAATTAATGATCCATTGGCTGCTGCAATATTGATTAAACCAGAGCTTGTTAAAACTCGAGATTATTTCATGACAATTGAACTCAACGGGACTTTTACACGAGCCAAGACATCAGTAGATCATTTTGGATCTTACAAGAAGGCCCCAAATGCTCACGTTGCTATGGAAGTAGATGTAGAGGGTTTTATGGATTTCTTTATAGAGAGAGTAAATAAACTATGAGCAACAACAAACAACATCATATACATCTAGAGCCAGGAGACGTCGGTAGATACGTTCTTTTACCTGGAGATCCAGGGCGATGCAAAATAATTGCACAACATTTTGATAACCCGGTACATGTGGCAACTAATCGTGAATATGTGACCTATACAGGCACTTTGGATGGCGTCAAAGTCTCTGTTACTTCTACCGGCATCGGTTGTCCTTCAGCAGCAATTGCCGTAGAAGAGCTAGCTCGAGTAGGTGCAGATACCTTTATTCGCGTTGGCACTTCAGGCGCTATTCAACCCGGCACTAAAACAGGCGACTTAGCCATTGTCACAGGTGCAATTCGGGATGAGGGCACCAGTTCTCATTACATGCCACTAGAGTTTCCAGCCGTTGCAGATTTGCAAGTAGTAGACGCACTACGTCGAGCAGCACGGAAACGTGGAGAAAGATTCCAGGTAGGTATTTCGCAATCAAAAGATTCATTTTATGGTGAGGTAGAACCTGAACATTCAGGTGTCACATCCAGGCTCTTAGAGCGCTGGCGCGCCTGGGAGGTAGGGGGAGCCATATGTTCAGAGATGGAAGCTTCTGCGATATTTGTTCTTGCATCCATGCTTCGTGTTCGAGCCGGCGGAGTTATGGCGATGTGGGGCGGCGAAGAATTCAAGACTTTAGATAATTTAATTGAAACTGCAGTCGAAGGTATTCGTGAACTCATTAAGGAGGATTCAAATGGAAAATAATGAAGGCAAGCAGTATCACATCGCACTGAAGAAGGGTGATGTGGGTAGATATGTTTTACTTCCAGGAGATCCTGGAAGATGTGAGCCGATTGCACGACTCTTTGATAATCCAAGACATGTCGCAACTAATCGAGAATATGTGACATGGACAGGAGAACTTGATGGAGTGCCGGTTTCGGTAACTTCCACAGGCATTGGGTGTCCTTCGGCGGCAATTGCGCTTGAAGAACTCGTTCGAGTCGGGGCGGATACATTTATTCGAGTTGGAACTTCAGGACACATCCAAAAAGATATTAAATCAGGTGACCTAGCAATTATCACTGCTGCAATTCGAGACGAGGGTACCTCAAAGCATTACATGCCAATTGAATTCCCTGCAGTTGCAGATATTGATTTGGTGATGGCCTTACAGCGTGCCGCTAAAAAAACAGGAGCGAGGTTCCGCACGGGTATTACTCAATCAAAAGATTCGTTCTATGGTCAGCATGAGCCAGAGCGCATGGGTGTTGCATCTGAGTTATTGAACCGCTGGAAGGCGTGGGAAATAGGTGGCGCCTTATGTTCTGAAATGGAAGCTTCTGCTCTATTTGTTATTGCATCAATGCTTCGAGTTCGAGCAGGCGGGGTAATGATGGTTCATGGCGTAGATCCAATGCCACCATTGGACATTCTGCTGGATACAGCAGTGCAAGGCTTACGAGAAATTATCGCTGAAGATAAAGCTAATGGGCGGCTTTAGCGACTGCATCTAGCATTAGGTTCCAGAACTTTTCAAAATCAAGTTCTAAAGCGACATTGCAGTTTGGTTTTCCGCCTTCACGGTTATATATATCAACGACCGTTGCGCCGCGTGTGAATTTTCCATTAAGTTCCACTTCGACGTTGACGAAGCGATTTTTAGTAACAGAAGGATCTATAAGCACTGCGACAGCGACAGGATCGTGTAATGGTGGGTCTGGCATCTCAAAGACTTCATCATAGGTTTTTGCGAAGAACTTCATGAGTCCTGAGAGAGTATCTGCCAGTTCTGTTTTCATTTCTGCAAGGCGAGCAAATATCTCTTTAGTTATCAGCGCTTGGTGTGTTACATCCAAGCCAATCATTGTGAGAGGAAGGCCAGATTTCAGAACGACATCACATGCCTCTGGGTCCATCCAAATATTGAACTCCGCATAAGGAGTGCGATTACCACGGGAAGCAGATCCACCCATAAAAACTATCTGTTCAATCTTGGTTTTAAGTTCGGGGTACATTTTGAGTAAGAGAGCAATATTTGTCAGGGGACCTGTAGCAACCACGGTAACTTTTTCGGAATGATCTTTAATGAGTTTTGCCATGAGATCAACACCAGAGATTTTCTCCAGCTCGAATATTGGTGCCGGAAGTGGTGCACCATCCAAAGCAGTCTCGCCATGGATTTCTGTCGAAGCTTCAACAGCACCTAATAAGCTTGTGCCCGCTCCTTGTGCAACAGGTACATTTATCTTTGCAAGGGCGCACACTCGGAGCGCATTTTGAGTTACCTTGTCGATAATTCCATTACCTGAGACTGTTGAAATACCTAACAGTTCAATGGATGGGTTGTAAGCAGCCAAAATCATAGCCATTGCGTCGTCATGACCAGGGTCGCAATCAAGAACAATAGGAATTCGCTTCATAAAGAGAGAGTATTAGCCTTTTTGCTCTTTTCATAGTGATTCAACCTTGATACAGTGGCGACATGTTGTTGGCTGATTCTTCAGCGAACTCTATAAAGAGTTTTCTTAAACAGTTGGCTCCCGTCGATCAAGTCGGCGCTGAAGGAAGAGCGGCGATGCTCGCTACCCGGAGCATCAAAACTACAAGTAAGAAGTGGGCGATTGATACTGCCATTTCTATGATTGATTTAACCACGCTTGAAGGCGCGGATACTCCTGGAAAAGTTAAAGCTCTGTGTATCAAGGCCGTTCATCCAGATCCAACAGATTCAACTGTTCCACATGTCGGTGCTGTCTGTGTTTACAACGACATGGTGGCAATCGCACGTGAGCAATTGGATGCGGCAGGTGGCCGGGATATACCAGTTGCTGCTGTCTCAACCGCATTCCCATCTGGACGAGCTTCGCTAGAAGTTAAAGAACGTGATACACGAGATGCAATTCTTCGCGGTGCAAAAGAAATCGATATGGTGATTGATCGCGGCGCATTTTTATCTGGCGATCTCACAAAGGTTTATGAAGAAATTGCATACATAAAGAATATTTGCGGAGAGAATGCACACCTTAAAGTCATTTTAGAAACCGGTGAACTGGTTACTTACGACAATGTTAGAAAGGCCTCTTTTCTTGCAATGGCTGCTGGAGCAGATTTCATCAAGACAAGCACAGGTAAAGTTTCGCCAGCTGCGACCCCTCCAGTGGTTCTCGTTATGCTCGAAGCTGTTAGAGATTGGCAGAAAATGACCGGCAGAAAGATTGGCGTTAAACCAGCCGGCGGAATTCGGACAACCAAAGACGCAATCAAACAACTTGTTTTGGTTAAAGAAACAGTTGGCGATGAATGGCTTAACCCAGACCTGTTCCGAATCGGTGCAAGCGCGTTGCTCAACGATCTGCTGATGCAACGCATGAAGCTCCGCGACGGAAATTATGCTGGACCTAATTACGTGACACTGGACTAGTTTGGAAAATTGATGACCTTCGAATATGCACCTGCGCCTGAATCCAAAGCGATTGTGAAGCTCAAGTCAGAATATTGGCTCTTCATCAACGGCAAATGGGTCGCACCAAAGTCGGGTAAGACATTCCTCAGTATCAATCCTTCCAATGAAGAGAAGCTCGCAAAGATTGCTCTGGCAGAGAAATCAGATGTTGATAAAGCTGTTAAAGCTGCAACTGAGGCATATAAAAAGGTTTGGTCAAAGATGCCGGCAGCTGAACGCGGGAAGTATCTCTATAGAATTGCGCGCATTCTTCAAGAACGTGCGCGCGAGTTTGCAGTTCTTGAATCCATGGACAATGGCAAACCAATTCGTGAAACAAGAGATATTGATATTCCATTGGCCGCGGCGCACTTCTTTTATCATGCCGGTTGGGCCGATAAATTAGAGCATGCCGGCGTAGGAGAGAATCCAAAGCCGTATGGTGTAGTTGGCCAGATTATTCCTTGGAATTTTCCGCTCTTGATGTTGGCTTGGAAGATAGCTCCAGCGCTAGCAACAGGAAATACAGTCGTTCTTAAACCTGCTGAAACAACTCCTCTCACTGCTCTTCTCTTTGCAGAGGTTTGCCAGCAAGCTGATCTTCCTGCAGGTGTTGTGAACATTATTACTGGAGATGGCTCAACTGGCGCCCATCTTGTTAATCATCCAGGAATTAATAAGATTGCATTCACCGGCTCCACAGAAGTTGGAAAATTGATTGCTCGCTCCATTGCCGGCTCTGGAAAAGGTCTCACGCTTGAACTCGGCGGCAAAGGCGCAAATATTGTTTTTGAAGATGCACCATTGGATGAAACTGTTGAGGGAATTGTTAACGGAATTTTCTTCAACCAAGGTCACGTGTGCTGTGCTGGCTCACGCCTCTTAGTCCAAGAGAACATTCACGATGATTTGATGGAGAGACTTCAACGACGCATGTCGCAAATTCGAGTTGGCGATCCACTCGATAAAAACACAGATCTCGGAGCCATCAACTCCAAAATGCAACTCGAGAAGATTCAAGAACTTAGCGCATCAGGTGATGCTGAAGGTGCATCACGCTGGGCACCAGAGTGTAAATTGCCAGAAAAGGGTTTTTGGTTCCCGCCTACAATCTTTACTGGCGTCACTCAGGCACATCGAATTGCGCGTGAGGAAATCTTTGGACCAGTTCTCTCAGTTATAACCTTCCGCACACCTCAGGAGGCTATCGAGAAAGCTAATAACACTCCTTATGGGCTTTCGGCTGGAATATGGACCGATAAAGGTTCGCGCATTCTGTGGTCTGCAAAGCATTTGAAAGCCGGCGTAATTTGGGCAAATACATTTAATAAATTTGATCCAGCCAGCCCGTTTGGTGGATACAAGGAATCTGGTTGGGGACGTGAAGGTGGTCGCCATGGACTCTCTGCATATTTGAAGGGAGCAAAGTAATGCGTATTGATGTGAAAAAAACATACAAGCTCTATATCGGGGGAGCATTTCCTCGAAGCGAATCTGGCCGTTCATATGAAGTGAAAGGCGCAAAGGGAGCATTTATAGCTAACCCTGCTCATGCGTCACGTAAAGATTTGCGAGATGCGGTTGTTGCAGCGCGTAGTGCATTTGCCGGATGGAGCGGAGCAACCGCATTTAATCGTGGACAAATTCTTTATCGCGTCGCCGAAGTAATGGAAGGTCGTACTGAGCAATTCGTCGCAGAGATAGTCGCGCTAGAAGGTTGCACGCCAGCGATAGCTCGCAAACAAGTTCAGGAAGCAATTGACCTCTGGGTTTGGTATGCAGGTTGGACTGACAAAATCGGTTCAATTTACGGGTCTACTAACCAAGTCTCTGGTGCTTTCTACAACTTCACGATTCCAGAACCTCTCGGTGTCGTTGGCGTTTATGCGCATCAGAAGCCAAGCTTGTTAGGCACAGTTCGAGCAATTGCACCGGTGGTTGCGGCTGGTAATACCGCAGTTCTCATCGCTTCTGAAAAATTTCCTCTTCCAGCAATTACACTCGGAGAAGTATTGGCGACAAGCGATCTACCTGGGGGAGTAATAAATATTCTTACAGGTAAGACTGAAGAATTTGTCTCGTGGATGGCATCTCATATGGATATTGATGCAATTGATGCAACCGGACTCAATTCTGATCAACGTAAATTGACTGAAGTTGAGGCAACTGTAAATTTGAAGCGGGTACACTCCTTCAGTGAAAGCGCCACACCGCAAAGAATTCTTTCATTCATGGAGAATAAGACAGTCTGGCACCCAATAGGGATTTAAGCTCCTAGAGTTTTAAGCCAGAGGTTTCGCATTTTCTCTGCGTCGATTTCAAGCACGACGTCGCATCGCTTGGCATCCTCGTAGTGAGGATCAAGTTTTTGGAATGCTAGAGGGCGTTTATCGCAGATGGTCTGACCTCGATTGGGTCCAAAAGTTGTATCAACAATAACTTTGTAATTTTCGCATCTTGCCCACTCTGGATGGAGTGCTGTGGCAACAGCGCCGTAGTCTCCAAGAGTGATTTCGTACTGAAGACGGTCCAACATACTCTTGATGAGTTTGCCTCCAAAGATGGATGGAGCATGGTTAGAGCCCATCAATTCACGCGCGTAATCCATATTCATTCGTAAATCCATGAAAACATCTAGCCCATACATCGTAATCGGAACTTCGCTCGTAAAGACGACTGCAGCCGCTTCTGGATCATGCCAAATGTTGAATTCTGCAGTAGCAGTTGCATTGCCTTCAGATGCGGAGCCGCCCATCAAAACAATTTGCTTTAACTTCTTAGCGCTTTCGGGAAAGGATCTAAGAAAGAGTGCGATATTGGTAAGAGGCCCGAGTGGAATAAGTGTCACTGGTTCTTTTGAAGATTCAATGAGGTCGCGAATCAGTTCAACTGCAGGACGTGAATCGACTTTTCGATGGGATGGCGGAGTATCAATATCTCCGAGCCCATCCGATCCATGAACATGTTCAGCATAGAGAGAATCTCCAAGCAGTGGCCGTGATGCCCCAGCCGCTACCGGAATCTCTGGTGCTTCAGCTGCATCAAGAACTTTTAGAGTGTTTGAAACTACTTGAGCAAGATTGGTGTTGCCGTCAACACATGTAATTCCAAGTAAATGAATATCTGGATGTCTAGCTGCAAACAGAATTGCGAATGCATCATCAACTCCTGTGTCTACATCTAGAATCACATTCATATCTTTGCCATCACTTTCTCGTATCCGCGAAGCGAGAATGTCGGTCTACGTGTTGGATTGTCTTCTAATTTTAAAGTTGGAAAACGTTTGAACAGTTCAGGGAGGGAGATTCCCATCTCCAGACGTGCAAGTGGGGCACCGATACAGAAATGAATTCCTGCTCCGAATCCAATATGCGGATTTGGATCTCTCATCAGATTCATTTCACTGGCGTTTTCAAATACATTCTCGTCGCGATTAGCCGAACCCAAAAGGCTTACTATCTTCTGTCCTTCCTTGATTGCTACTCCACCAAGCTCGAGATCTGCGGTAGCAGTTCTTTCAAAATAGTGAAGTGGTGCATCAAATCGAAGAAATTCTTCAAGAGCAGTCGGTGAAACGCCCTCGGGATTATTTACAAGTAAATTCCATTGTTCGGGGTGCTGCCAAGCGGCAACCAAACCATTTCCAAAACCATTCACGCTGGCTTCATGCCCCGCATTGAGTAAGAGCACACATGTTGCAATCAATTCATGAACAGATAATTTCTCACCGGCTTCTTCAACTTGCGCGAGCTCTGTAATCAAGTCATCCGTTGGCTTGGCCTTTCGCTCGAGCATTAAACCATGCACATAGTCTGCGAATTCTTGAGCCGCTTTTTTTGCTTCAGCTTGATGTTCACGGGAGGGTGCTACTTCATACATTTTTACTATCGCCTGAGACCAGGGACGCAATAGATATTCATCTTCTTTTGGGAAACCAAGTAAAGCAGCGATGATCTTCACAGGTAATGGCTCCGCATAGTCCGCAATGATGTCGAATTCGCCTGACCCAGATGCAATCTCATCAAGCAATTCCTTCGTAAGTTCAGCAATGGCTGGCCGTAAAGATTCAATTCGATTGCGATTGAAAGCTTTCATGACCAGAGAGCGAAGCCTGGTGTGCTTTGGAGGTTCACTATCTAGAATTGAATCCGCGTGTAGCCAATTGAAAATTTCCCATTCAGATTCTGGAACTTTTGGGTTGAATATTCGGCCAAGTGATTTATTGCGCAAGACTTCATTTGCATCACGGTGAGTTGCTGCGAGAAAAACGTTCAAATCTGGGTGCCAAACAGGCTTCCCTGCCTTTCTTAACTCGGCGAGATGTGGGTAAGGATTGTTGATGACTTCGGAGTTTGTAAAATCAATCACATAATCTCCTTAAACCTAGACTTGATCAGCGAAGCAATTTCTTCTCGCTGCTCATCCGTGCAGAATGCAGCACCAATCCCATTAAGGGCAATATCTTCTAAATCTCTTAGTGTCCACGAATAACCATCTGCAATCTTAGTTATTTCATTACTCATCGAGGTGCGACTCATCAGGCGATTGTCTGTATTGATTGAGACATTAAACCCGAGTCGTTTCATGATTCCGATTTGGTGAGTGGAATATGAGGTAGCGCCACCAGTCTGAAGATTAGAGGTAGGTGCCATTTCCAAAAGAATCTGTTTATCAAAAATTTCTTGAGCTAATGAACCGAATATTGCCTTGCCACCGTCGAATGTGATGTCATCTATGAGGCGAATTCCGTGGCCAATGCGTTGGGCATGACAGTCACGCACCGCAAGAGCAATTGATTCAACACCAAATGCCTCTCCAGCGTGAATGGTGAAATGCGCACCATTTTCTTCAAGATATCTGAAAGCTTTGATGTGGTCGGTTGGCGGGTAGCCATCCTCAGGACCGGCGATATCAAACCCTACAACTCCCTGACCTCGGTGCTTCACAACCTTTTGGGCTACTTCAAAGCTGACATTATTTTGTCTTAAAGCGCAGAGAATATTTCCAACAACGATGGAGTGGCCTTCACGTCGCGCCTCTTGCATGCCTTGTGCAAAACCTTCATCTGTAGCTTCAATGACCTGATCTAGCGTTAAACCTTTTCGGGTGAATAGCTCTGGTGCGCCTCTGATTTCGGCATACACAACTCCATCGCGAGCAAGATCTAAAGCAGCCTCACGTGCTACGCGAATAATTTGTTCACGCGTCTGCATCAGAGCGATTGTGTGTTCAAAAGTCTCTAAGTAGAGTTCAAGAGAGCCGTCATTACAAGAATCCCAATACCATTGAGCCAACTGAGTTGGATCATGAGATGGAAGCTTGGTGTATCCACACTCTTCAGCCATCTCAATCATTGATTCTGCGCGCAATCCACCATCGAGATGGTCATGCAGTAGCACTTTAGGAGATTTCTTTATTATCTCCTCGGAAATTTGAAGTGTCATTAGTCGAGATTATCAGGACCAAATGCCCAAGGAAGCATTGCTTCCAAAGTTTGCGGACCAGTTGGAGTCATGAGTTCTGCAAGAGGTCCACCGTGCTCAAAGAGAAGTTGTCGGCAACGCCCGCATGGTGCAAGGAAATCACCGTTTGCATCCACACAAACAATTGCTTCGAGTCTGCCACCACCAGAGAGAATGAGATTTGAAACCAACCCACATTCTGCGCAGAGACCAACTCCATAGCTTGCATTTTCAACATTGCATCCTGTGACTATGCGCCCATCGTTAACGCGCGCAGCCACACCGACTGAAAATTTGGAATAAGGAGCGTACGCTTTCTTCATTGCTTCAATTGCAGCTTTATGGATTGCATCCCAGTCATTATTTTGATTCACCATGATGAAGCGATTGTAGAAGAAGTATTAAAGTTTTGGAATAGGTGGTCGGGCACCTACATTTTTAATGCAAATTCGAGCCGATTCGGCTCCATTCTCTATTGCCTCTTCCAAATCAGAATCCTCAAACCAGGAAGCCATAAACCCGGCTGCAAAAGCATCCCCGGCTCCTGTGGTGTCAACAGCGTCAATTTCCATTGTAGGTACTTCGCTGATCATCAGCTGGTCATAGATTGCTGTTGCACCTTTTGATCCTTGTTTAATTACTACAAGAGGCGTGAGCTTCGCGAGAGAAACCAAGGTGCCTTCGATCTCATTATCCTGAGCAATGTAATTCGCTTCTTCCTGATTGAGAATGAGTACATCGCAGAGTTTTATCCATTCTTCAATTTGAACAAATGGAACCGAACGCAATGCGCCAACTGTTCCTGGGTCCAAGACTATTGGAATATCTGCCTCATTAATTTTTTTCATCATCGCGAGTGCGCTGTTTCTTGATTTTGGATTTATCAAGCAATATCCAGAAATATAAACTGCATCTATTCCTGCCAAAGGAGGAAGATCTGAGAGTGATAAGCCGGAATTAGCACCTGAATCAGGGAACATCGTTCGCTCGCCATTTTCGTGAATGAGGATGATAACTGTTCCGGTTTTCTCACCATGAATTCTGTGTGGCGAGTGAGCGACGCCGTACATATCTAATTCCTTATGTATGTATTCTCCCGGCTGATCATCTCCTACCCGACTAACTAAGTAGACAGATTCTTTGTTGAATGCCAACCACGTAGCGACATTTGCGGCCGCTCCGCCACCTTGAGTCGAAATAGCAGCACGAGTATCGCCGCCAAAAGCAATTTCTGAATCAATAGCTGCGCTGACATCCATCATGGTGTCGCCGATACATAGGAAATGCATGAGATTTAAAGCGCCACAGCAATTTCTGCAGCTAGTTGAGAGTTAGCTTTAATGATATCTACATTCACATCAAGGCTCTTGCCTTCAGAAACTCGGTGGAAATATTCGAGCAAGAATGGAGTCACTGCCTTACCTGTCACATTTTCTTCATCAGCAAGTGCAAGACCATTGGTAAGTAATTGATTATGAAGTTTTGGATCCAACTGTTTTGCCACTGGATTGGCTATGACAATAGCGCTTGCTTCTGTTGCAACTCTTGCTCGTGCATGCCAAATTTCAGCAATTTCTTTCGGGCTTTCGATTTTATGCTCTAATTGATAACCGCTATCAGTCAAATAAAAGCCTGGGAATTTATTTGTCTTATATCCAAGAACAGGAACCGCAAGTGTTTCTAATCGTTCGAGCGTTGCAGGTACATCAAGAATGGATTTAACCCCTGCACAGACAATAATTATCGGTGTAATTGAAAGTGCCCTAAGGTCAGCAGATTCATCAAAGCCATCTCCACGATGCACACCTCCTAGTCCACCTGTTGCGAAAACATGAATACCAACCATTGATGCGATATGGGCGGTTGCGGCGACGGTAGTTGCGGCACTCTTTTTTGTTGAAGCCAGGATTGCCAAGTCACGAGTCGAAGCTTTTACAACATCAGCGTCGTTAGCGATTCTATTGAGTTGATGAGAATCTAAACCGACACAAACTTCGCCATCTAGAATTGCAATAGTTGCAGGCGTTGCACCGGCAGCGCGAACAATCTCTTCAACTTCTTGCGCGACCTCTAAATTTCTAGGACGTGGCAAACCATGACTGATAATTGTTGACTCCAGAGCAACCACTGGTTTTTTCGAATGGAGGGCTGAATCAACTTCGGAAGAAAATCTCATCACTAGCGAAGGTTATCTATTAAATACCCCGAATTTGTAGGCTCTATGAAGTGGATTAGACCGAGAGCTAATGAGACCGCTATTATTCGCGAGCCGTAATGAACGACCTGGCTGGTTGCCCGAGCGGCCAATGGGAGCGGACTGTAAATCCGCCGGCTCTGCCTTCGAAGGTTCAAATCCTTCACCAGCCACCATCTTTTAACTGTTTTACAATCCAATCATTCAGCTACCCTTCCAACATGACGCTTAATCGCGCGCGGGCTGCTGTTACGGTTGCATTTATTACTAATGGATTTGTGGTCGGATCGTTTTTTTCACGTGTGCCCGATTTCAAAGCAAAGTTCCAAGTCACATCTGGAGAGTTCGCAATTGCTCTCGCTCTCGATGCCCTGGGAGTAATTGTCAGCATTGGCCCAGCTGGCCGCATATGCGCCAAATATGGAAGCCGCACGGTTGCCGTGCCGAGTGCTATTGGCTTGAGCCTTTCACTTTTCCTCACAGGATTAACTCAAAATTTTCAGCAATTCTGTATCGCGCTATTTTTTGTAGGAGCGCTTTTAGCGACCCAAGATGTTGGTATGAATGCTCATGCAATCGCAGTTGAGCATGAATATAAGGCTAAGTTCATGGGAACCTTTCATGCCTTCTTCTCTGTCGGCGGATTTGCTGGCGCATTCATTGGAGGCATTTTTTCGCAAGCTCGGGTCTCGCCCGCCGTCCACACATTGATTGTTGGACTTGTAGCAACAATTCTTGGGATTACTTTCATTCGTTGGTGGCTACCAAGCTCCATTGATATCCACGAAATAGAACATCATAAACGCCGACGGAAACGTCCTGCGATTTTCTGGATTTTAGGTGCTATTGCTTTTTGCGCTCAGATTGGTGAAGGAGCAGCTGGCGACTGGGGTGGAATCCTTACACGTGAAACGTTTAATGCCTCACCATTTGTTTCGACTCTGCCATATGTTTTTTTCTCTATCACCATGATTACCGGTCGCTTGTTAGGCGATCGACTCACCACTCGCTTTAGAAGTAGAAGTGTTTTAATCGTGGCAGGTTCGATTGCGGGTGGTGGATTAATGGCAGGAATACTTATTGGGGGAACGCCACTCATTATTATGGGATGGGCTCTGCTTGGTGCAGGACTTTCTGTAGTTATCCCAGTTATTTTTTCCTCGGGAGGTGAAATTGCAAAAAACAAATTCGCAAATCAAATATCTCCAGCAGAAGGTGTCGCGATGGTTGCAGGAGTTGCCTATGCAGGATTTATGGCTGGACCACCCACGATTGGTTTCCTTGCAAATCATGTAGGTCTGCGATGGGCGATGCTCCTGCCTGCGTTACTTGCTCTGCTATTTGCCTATTTGGCAAGTAGGGTTGTCGAATAATTATTTCTTCTCTTCGAGAATCAACGCAACTGAGTTGATGCACCAGCGCTCATCTGTTGGCGTATCAAATCCCTCTCCTTCGAATACATGGCCAAGGTGGCTATTGCACTTCGCACAACGGACCTCGGTGCGAATTCGTGGCGCAAGAGATGCATCCTCAAGAAGGATCACTGAATCAGCAGATGTTGGTTGATAGAAAGAAGGCCAACCACAACCAGAGTGAAACATGGTCTCGCTCTTAAAAAGTTCGTTTCCGCATGCTTTACAACGATAAGAGCCAACCTTGTCTGACTCGTAATATTCACCAGTAAATGGTCTTTCGGTAGCACCATTTCTTAAAACATCATAAGCAAGATCGCCTACTCGTTTGCGGAGTTCTTCTTCATTAATCTCGACCATGTCGCTATTTTAACGCTCTTTCCTCGTACTAAAGTCCGCAGTATGAGTAGCAGAATTGTCATCCCCAATACCCAACTTTCCGTCTACCCACTTTGCCTAGGAGGCAATGTCTTTGGATGGTCTGCAGACGAAAGGCAATCGTTTGACGTACTAGATGCATACGTGGAAGCCGGTGGAAATTTTATTGATACAGCTGATGTCTATTCTGAATGGAAAGAGGGTAATTCTGGCGGCGAGAGTGAAACTATCATCGGCAACTGGATGAAATCACGAGGTAATCGTCATGACTTAGTGATTGCAACAAAAGTGTCGATGTGGTCCAATCGTCCAGGTCTCTCCAAAGCCAACATTAAAGCGGCAATCGATGATTCGCTTCGTCGCCTTCAAACTGATCACATCGATATCTACTACTCGCATCGAGATGATGTAGAGACTGATTTAGCAGAGACGCTGAGTGCTTATACCGAGCTCATCCAAGAGGGGAAAATTCAAGTAGCCGCGGCATCCAACTATTCGGGTGCGAGACTTCGTGAGGCAGCACAAATCAGCAAGTCAAATAATTTAACCTCATATGTAGCTGTTCAGAATCTTCATAATCTCATTACTAGATCTGAGTTTGAGAATGATGTCTTACCTGCTATCAAAGAACTAGGAATCACTTCTATTCCTTTTTATGGTCTTTCGCGTGGATTTTTAACAGGTAAATATCGCAAGGGAATCACGGTCGAGTCCATGCGGGCTCAAGGCGTACTCGAATATCAAAATGATCGAGGTTGGGCCATTCTTGAAGCAGTTGAGAAGATTGCATTGGACCGCAATACCTCAATCGCTTCTGTTGCGCTGGCTTGGCTTCGAGGGCAGGGCGAGATTCCAATTGCATCAGCTCGTACTGTTGATCAACTCAAAGAAATAACTCCAATTGTTGAACTTACTTCCTATGAGTTATCAGAATTGGATCGAATTAGCGCTTAGAAAGGCGTTGGCCAATTAAGTAAATTTCGCATCCAAGGCAGAAATTAAATACCGCATTGAGAAACGAGGCAGCAAGTGCAAGTGAAACTGCAATGGAAAATATTGCAGAATTTCCTAGACCTGCGCCAACTAGAGCAACAAAAGCAAGAAGGAATCCGACCTTTTGCGCAAACCGAGGTCCGTTGATTGCTTCTCCCACAAAATCTTTAGAAAGCTTTGGTTGGACGAGTTTGATATAAATTAAGCCGTAAGGAGCTTTCTTAGGTGAAATAAATCCACCTATTGCAAATTGAACAAATTGAATAGCAACTGGTATCCAGGAATTAGTTACTAATGCTAGAGCAAGAACGAAAAATGTAATTGCTGCAGTAAATCTAGGTCCTCGAGGATCGATCAGTTCTGTTGTCATGAGAGAACCATATTTTCTACTTCAAAGTAAACCTAATCGCGAATTATTTGCACTAAATATCCATTGGCGTTATCGCATCAGCAACCTGATCACGCTTTGGAACTCCTACAGCGCGTCCAATTTCAACCCCGTCTTTATCTAAGAAGAGTGTTGTTGGAGTCGAAAGAATATTGAGTTTTCGCACTAGGTCGAGATGACTTTCTGCATCGATATCGACATGCTTAACATCAGGAACGTTTTTTGTAATATCTTCAAGCAATATACGTGTAGCTCTGCATGGTGAACAAAAAACAGAAGAGAATTGAACTAGGGTGAGTCGCGTACCTAGTTCGGTGCCTAACTCCTCTGGTGAAATCGAAGCCTTTGAGTGTGCTTTCACTGTTCCTCTTGTCTTGTTGTACCAAATGCCAAATATGGAACTCACTGCAAGCACTATCGCGAGCGTAATTGTTCCATTCATCAGAGAATTTTCTCATGGATTGGAAGCCCACTTTTCTCATGCAAATTACTTGCAATAAGATAGCTCCATGACAAAGAGAGCGTGGGGCGATCAAGGTCCACAAGACCGTAACAAACCATCGTGGCAACTAGATGCACAAACAATCTCTGTTCGAGGAGGTCAAGTTCGTTCCGGATTTGGCGAGACTTCCGAAGCTCTCTTCCTTAACTCTGGTTTCACATATGAATCTGCCGAACAAGCAGAGTCTTCTTTCGCAGAAGAAACTGACCACTATCTCTACTCACGTTTTCACAATCCAACAGTTACGATGTTTGAAGAGCGCTTAGCTGCACTCGAAGGCGCAGAACGTTGCCTAGCTACTTCTTCTGGAATGTCAGCCATGTTTATGTCTGTTGCGTGTTTAGTCTCGGCAGGGGATCGAGTAGTTGCATCCGCAGCAATGTTTTCATCTTGCCATGTCGTCTTAACAGAAATTCTTCCTAAATGGGGAGTATCAATCGAACTCGTGAAGAGCGATGATATTGAAGGCTGGAAGAGAGCCCTCTCTCAGCCAACAAAGGTTGTATTCATCGAAACTCCATCGAACCCAATGTTGGAAATCACCGATATCAAATTTGTCTCAGATCTTGCCCATAAAGCTGGCGCAATAGTCGTGGTAGATAACGTCATGGCATCTGTTGTCTCGCAAAAGCCAATATCTCTTGGTGCAGATGTAGTCATGTATTCAACGACTAAGCACATCGATGGCCAAGGACGTGTGCTCGGCGGAGCGATACTGGGTTCAAATGATTACTTTACTAATCATCTCCTGCCTTTCAATCGTCATACAGGTCCCAGCATGAGCGCCTTCAACGCATGGGTGCTCGTAAAATCTCTTGAAACAATTCATATGCGCGTTAAGGCAATGACTGCGAATGCGCAACAAGTTGCAGAGTTTTTGGAGAAACATCCAAAAGTTGAATTAGTGCGTTACCCAGGTTTGAAATCACATCCCCATCATGAGCTAGCCATGAAGCAACAAAATAATTCAGGTGGGTCAATGATTGGCTTCAACGTAAAAGGCGGAAAGACTGAAGCATTTGCATTGATGAACAAGCTTTCAGTTATTGATATCTCCAACAATTTAGGAGATTCAAAGTCTCTCATCACCCATCCAGCATCTTCAACTCATCGTCGACTATCACCTGAAGTTCAAGCGGAGATGGGAATTACTGCAGGAACGCTGAGACTCTCAGTTGGTTTGGAAGCAGCGTCTGACTTACTTAAAGACCTTGAACAAGCACTCGCTTAATTAAATTGCTGCCAGCGCGGTAAGTCAGGTATTCAAAACTTGGTGCATTAAGAATCACAATATCGGCACGTGCACCAACACCTAAGTGTCCAATATCAGTGCGACGAAGTGCTTGGGCGCCGCCCAGAGTTGCGGCAATTAGCGCCTGCTCTGGTGTGAAGTTCATATCTCGCACGGCAATCGCCATAACAAAAGACATCGAAGAAATATATGAAGAACCCGGGTTGCAATCGGTTGCAAGTGCAACTTTAACTCCGGCATCAAAATAGCGACGGGCATCTGGGTAGGGGGAGCGAGTTGAAAACTCAGCACCTGGAAGGAGTGTGGCGACAACATCGCTATTCCCTAGTGCATCAAGCTGTTTATCACTCGCATATGTAACGTGATCCACCGAAGCAAGGTTTAATTTAATGGCAAGTTCAATCCCGCCAGTATCTCCTAGTTGATTACCGTGAATGCGACCTTGAAGTCCCTGTGCAATTCCTGCACTGAGAATCTCTTCTGCTTCTTCGGGAGTGAAGGCTCCTTGATCGCAGAAAACATCAATCCATTTCGCATACGGGCGAACTGATTCGAGCATCTCACCTTTAACCAAGTCGATATATGCACGTCGATTAGTTTCATACTCATTAGGTACTACGTGTGCACCCAAGAATGTAGTCTCTTCAGTAAATTCTTTTGCGACCTTGAGAATTCGAGTTTCGGTGGCCGTTTCGAGGCCATAGCCACTCTTAATTTCCGTAGTGGTAATTCCTTGAGCTACAAATTCATTCACGTGCCGACTTACATGTACGCGCAAATCATTTTCTGTTGCTGCTCGGGTAGCTGCAACGGTGGTTTTAATGCCACCTGATGCATATTTTGTTCCAGCCATGCGAGCAAGGAAATCTTGGAGACGATTTCCAGCAAAGAGTGCATGTGTATGTGAATCAACGAATCCTGGAATGACCGCGCCACCTTCAGCATCAATCAAGAAATCTGCTTGACCCGCATCTTTGACAGACCCAACCCAAACGACACGACCATTCTCATAAATCAGCGCCGCATCGCTAATAGTTCCACTTTGGGAATTGGTAACCAATTGCCCAATATTGGTGACTAAGGTTGAGGACATTAATTACGCCTGCAATTCCTTCATCGGAATACGGACATGCTTCTCGTCTGCAACTTTCGCTGCAATGTCGTAACCGGAATCAACATGGCGAATGACGCCCATACCAGGGTCATTGGTGAGGACTCGATTTAATTTCTCACCAGCAAGTTTTGTTCCATCCGCAACAGATACCTGGCCTGCGTGAATGGATCGTCCAATGCCTACGCCACCGCCATGGTGGATAGAAACCCATGATGCACC
>CAYRJB010000004.1:0-6592 GCA_964424485.1 uncultured Actinomycetes bacterium | reverse complement strand
TCCGACGCTTTATTAATCCAACGATGCAACGGTTCGTTATCAGGAAAGAGTTTGAGTATCTCTCTATCAGTAGTTGCAATGTCTTGTGGATTTCCCGATAGAGCAGCCCAACGGAATGGCCCTTTACCTTCACAGAAGAGCGGGCGGATATATGCAGGCACGAAACCTGGAAATGCAAATGCACGGTCGTAACCAGCAAGCTGAGCTTCGCCACGGATTGAATTACCATAATCGAATACCTCAACACCTTTATCCATAAAACCAACCATCGCTTCAACTTGCTTTGCCATGGATTCTCGAGCGCGACGAGTGAATTCAACTGGGTCATCCTGAGCAAAGCGATGCCAATCCTCAACTGAAACTCCAATCGGAAGATAGGAGAGTGGGTCGTGTGCAGATGTTTGATCTGTGACGATATCGATGTCGATATTGCGACGAAGAAATTCAGGGAAAACTTCAGCTGCGTTTGCGTGTAACCCGACAGATAACGGGCGGCGTTCTGCCTTCGCAGTAAGTGCTAAATGGAGGGCTTCATCCCAGTTGTTTGTCCACGTATCTAAGTAGCGATGTTCGACACGACGCTGCAAGCGAGTGTGATCAACATCGACAACGATACAAACTCCATCATTCATGGTGACCGCCAAGGGTTGTGCACCGCCCATTCCTCCGGCGCCGCCAGTTAATGTCAGTGTTCCTGCAAGAGAACCACCGAATTTCTTGTTAGCGATTGCACCAAAAGTTTCATACGTGCCTTGCACAATTCCTTGTGTGCCGATGTATATCCATGATCCTGCAGTCATCTGGCCATACATAGTCAAACCTAGAGATTCCAAACGTCGAAACTCGGGCCAATTTGCCCAATCACCAACGAGGTTGCTATTTGCGATTAAAACTCGAGGCGCCCATTCATGTGTGCGCATTACTCCTACGGGGCGACCGGATTGAACCAACATCGTCTCATCATCTTTGAGAGTGGTTAGCGTTTTGATCATCGCGTCGAAAGATTTCCAGTCGCGTGCCGCGCGACCGGTTCCACCATAGACAACGAGATCATCGGGACGTTCGGCATTTTCGGGATCAAGATTGTTTTGCAACATGCGTAATGCTGCTTCTTGCTGCCATCCACGCGCAGAGATTTTCTTACCACGTGGTGAACGCACAGGGCGAGCTCCTGGAAGTGTCATGAGAGTGAACCAACTTTCTTCTCAACTGCGTCAAGTATTTTGCGTGAAATTACCAACTCATATGAAGCTTCAATTTCAGGTGTGAGCCAACGATCTGTTCCTGGTCCTTTAACAACGCTTCGAAGAGTGGAAAGTGCTGCTCCGGTTCCAGGGGATGGTTGAAGTGGTGTGCGAAGGTCAATTGCACGAGCGCTCACCATTAACTCAATTGCAATAACACGAGCGAATGCATCCACCGCTCGGCGTAACTTGCGAGCAGCGTGCCAACCCATAGAGACATGATCTTCTTGCATCGCAGAGGAAGGAATCGAATCTACAGAGGCAGGTACCGCAAGACGTTTCATCTCTGAAACAAGTCCAGCCTGGGTGTATTGAGCAATCATCATGCCGCTATCAACACCAGCGTTATCTGCAAGAAAAGGAGGTAATCCAAAGTTACGGTGTTCATCGAGTGCTCGGTCTGTGCGTCGTTCTGACATTGATGCTACGTCTGCAAGGGCAATAGCCACGTAATCCAACACATAAGCAATGGGTGCGCCATGAAAATTGCCATTACTTCGAACATCGCCATCTGGTAGAACAATTGGATTATCAATAATTGATTTAAGTTCGCGCATTGCGACTTGAAGGGCATGTGCCACTGTGTCACGTGCGCCACCTGCTACTTGAGGAGCGCAACGCAGCGAGTATGCATCTTGAACTCGGTTATCTTCTTTGCCCGCATGAGATTTTACGAGGGGAGAATCTTTAAGGAGCTCACGTAAATTGCGAGCTGAATTTATCTGACCGGGATGTGCACGAATTGTATGTAGGTGTTCAGCAAAGACTTTATCCGTACCCAGAAGAGCTTCAATGCTCATTGCAGCAGTAATATCTACTGTCTTCAACAAAGCAGTTGCATCATCGATAGCCATGATCAGCATGCCAGTCATACCATCAGTTCCATTAATAAGAGCGAGACCTTCTTTTGAGGTTAATTCGACTGGAGTAATGCCCGAATTTTTCATCGCTTCTGCTGCACTCATAAGGCGACCCTGAGCATCACGAACTTCGCCCTCACCCATTAATGCAAGTGCACAAGTAGAAAGTGGAGCAAGATCTCCAGAACAACCTAAAGATCCAAACTCCCGCACAACAGGAGTGATGTGAGCATTTAGAAGTGCAGCATATGTTTGGGCGGTTGAAGGTCGCACTCCTGTAAAACCAGTGCACATAGTTGCAAGCCTTAGAGCCATCATCGCGCGAACGACTTCATCTTCAACTGGTGCACCTGACCCCGCAGCATGAGATCGAATAAGAGATTTCTGAAGCTGTACTCGCATCTCAGGTTCAATGTGTTTGCGAGCAAGAGCGCCAAAACCAGTGCTAATTCCATAGGCAGGAATATCCGAGGCAGCTAACTCATCGACGATTGAGCGCGACTTCTCCATCGCAGAGAGCGCTTCAGGTGCGATTGAAATCCGAGCGCTGCTTCTTGCAATTGCTATGACATCTGCGGGTGTGAGCCCATGGGTTCCCACGCTTATTTCTTGAGGCATCTTTGACTCAGCATTCTTCTCGGTATCATTTATATATAGTTGGTATAAATGAGTAGGGTAGTGACATTCCTGCTGAACCGATAGGGGAAACGAGCATGTCGTTGCATCACGATCCGCAATGGCCCCGCGCCGCACATTGGTTCAAACGACAGAATGATGATGCCGACTTCGCGCTTTTAGGGATACCGGCTCACTCAACTGCAATAACGCCGAATAACGCACATACCACCCCTGAGGCAATTAGAGATTCTCTCCTGCGCTATTCGACGTGGAATCAAACTTGCCAAATAGATGCTGCTGAATATTTATCTGCAGCGGATTTTGGTGACGTTTCAAATCCTGAGAATCAAGTTGAAACAGCCCGAGCTGTTGAAGTTGCACTTTTCAATTCCAAATTTCTTATTGCTCTCGGAGGAGACAACTCAATAACTTTTTCAGGAGTAATGGGACTGGCGGCATCTGTCGGCGGACTAGATAAAGTCGGCCTCATCACATTAGACGCTCATCATGATGTGCGAGATGGAATAAGCAACGGATCGCCAATTCGCCAGCTTGTAGAAGCAGGTTTACCGGGAAACAATATAGTTCAGATTGGGATTTCCGATTTTGCAAATTCTAAATATTATGCAGATCGCGTCAAAGATTATGGAATAACTGTTATTGATCGAGCGCAAATGAGAAGTGAATCTATTCAAGAAATTGCCGATGAGGCTTTGAATATTGCTGGAGATAACAACAGGGTGATTTATGTAGACATTGATGTTGATGTTTGTGATCGCTCAGTTGTACCGGCTTGCCCAGCTGCCATGCCTGGTGGATTAACAGCTGATGAATTGCGCCAACTAGTTGCACTTTTGACTTCTGATCCTCGAGTTCGGATGGCAGACATTACCGAAATTGATGCCTCTATAGATGCTCCAGATGGACGGACATTGAGACTTGCTGCACTTTTAATACTTGAAATGGCAACGTCGCGCGCTCTTCTCACAGTCTAGAGAGTTAGAATTCATACATGACTGATGCTGCCCAACTCGCTCCTTTTATTGAAAGTGTAAGACTTTTTCTCCATGTCATCGGTGCAACAATTTGGGTTGGTGGCCAATTGGTGCTTGCAGCACTGGTCCCAGTTCTCAAGGCAAAAGATTCCTCTCTTCCTAAAATCGTGGCGCAGAAATTCAACAAAATCGCGTGGCCAGCTTTTTTCCTTTTAATAGCAACTGGCCTCTGGAATCTTGCCGATATTCCCGAGGGATCGCCGAAGTCATATCACGCGGTGTTAGGCGTAAAGATGTTGATTGTTGCTCTCTCAGGTGTTGCCGCACTTATGCATGTGCGAGCAAAAAGCATTAAGGCACTTGCTCTCTGGGGCGCAATAAGCGGACTTACTGCGATTTCAGCCACATATCTTGGTGTCTTGCTCGCAGGTTGATTTCTCTGGGAAGAAATTCGTACGCAGATTTGTTACAGTCTCACAATCATTTGAGTGAGAGAAATTAAAGAGAATTTGATATGAAAAAACCTGCTAAAACTTCTGTCTCAATCCACCCTATTTTGAATGAACGTTGGAGTCCTCGCGCTTTCGATACAACACATCAAATTTCGGAAGAAGACATCACTGCAATTCTGGAAGCGGGCCGCTGGGCACCATCTGCAAATAACAATCAACCTTGGAGATTTATTGTTGCCCGCAAAGGCGATAAGCATTTTCAATCATTGAAATCCAAACTTATGGGATTTAACCAATCTTGGGTTCCGGATGCCTCATTATTTATTGTGGTCAATGCAATTACGAAAAACGCTGAAGGTGGACCAATATTCACTGCTCTCTATGATGCTGGTTTAGCCGCTGGGTTAATGACGGTTGAAGCTGCTCATCGTGGTCTCGTTGTCCATCAAGTCGGAGGTTATGATCGTGCGGCGGTTAAGGCTGAATACGGCATGGACGACTCAATGCAGACCATTGCAATCTTAGTGATAGGAAAACAAGCACCAGCAGAGGCGTTGGGTGATGAAACTCTACGTGCGCGCGAGCAGGCTGAACGAGTGCGCAAGCCTCTAGAAGAACTTATATTAAATAGCTAGTTACCTAATTGCTTTCCCACAGCTTTGATTGACCACAGTGCAAGTACTTGTCTTGTAACGCTCTGCAAAACGGAGCGAGTGTTCTCATCGACATTGCCTTCCATACAAGTGGAGGAAACTTCACAAGCCCAATAGTTATTGCCAGCTACGAAAACTGCCGAACCAGAAGGGGTAGTGAACCAAATTGTCTGGGCTTTGTAATTGCGGTCAGTCTTAGGTATTGCTCGTTTTTTTGCAGAGGCAAAAAGTGTCATCTTCCCACTGAAAATTATATGTGAAGTAGGCGGCCCAAATTTTCCTCCAGCTTGACTATCAATTTCACTATTTCCAGACCAATTTCGCAGAGTCGCATTTTGATCGATATTCAACCAGCTTGGCCTGTTGATTAATTCCATGTCTCCGTGCACATGGACACCTGCTGTTTCTTCACCTGTTACAAGTGAAGGACGCATATTTATTATGGGATTATGAAATTGAGTCGAGACTAAATTTCTATCTGTGACTGGATCTTGAGCCGCATTTCTGTAGATAGCAACCTTTCTATCAGGACCAATTGATGATGGCTCGGTACGAACTTGCCAATATGCGCTGTTTGCTCCAAGGATTGCGACGTTTATTCCCATATTGCGCGCTGCCAGAATAGATTTAAACTCTCGATTCGTCATATATTCTGGATGGCCACTTAAAATAATCCCGTTGTAATGAGTAATTATCGATGGTGACTTTGATAGATCTACATCTGTAATCTGATCAAAATTGATGCCTTCTTCTTCCATCCACTGAACGAGAGATACAGCATCACGATCAACGTGATTGATACCCGATCCAGTAATCGGTCTATCGAGTGAAACTACTCTTGAACGTTCGCGTTTTGAATTGATCGGTCCATAATAAGCAGAGCGACCTCCAAATCGGTTATAGATATCCCAGGTAAGTGTTGAATGAACAAGAAGGAGTTTGGATTTTCCAGCATTTCCACGGACGATGAGCGGCGCAAAGTTTTCAATATTTCCATCGCCATCGCGTGAGGCAACGATATAAAGACCAGGTTTCCAGTCTCTACCAATGGTGAATGTAGTGAGTGTCGGCCAGTTCGTGGAGACAGTTCGAGCAAGACTTGAAACTTTTTCAACTTTATAGGTATTCACACGTAAGGGGCCGCTTTGCCACATTACGCGAGATCCAGATCCGAAGTAATAACCTATCCGCATCACTTGAAAATTGCGCGGAGCATTTGCGTCCTTCGGAGAGTTATACATAGATGCGTGAATTTGAATTGTCTCGCCACAATTCGCTGAAGATTTGTTAAGCCACAGAACGGCACCTCGTGCAATATAAATATGTAGATTGCGCCAGGCTTTTGTAGTCATATCCGAACCTGGATTCAGATTTTCATTCTCGACCCAATTCGCTCCACCTTCGCTGCAATTAGATTGTGGAGCAGGATTTTGATCTGTAGGCAAAGTGACTTTGAGCGAATCTGCCCAATTCATCTGAGGCGCAGCGTTTGCGACTGGGTGTGTAGGAATAAGAGGTAATAATTTTTCAGATCCGCCATAGATCCCGAGAAGTTGGTGCACTCCTAGAGAGATGGCGCTTATCGCAACGACAATGGCAAGGCTCGCAGCTATCTGCATGCGATATCGGCTGGTTATGCGTGAGATTTTCATGGATATGACAGGAGTCTAAAAGAGACTGTATTCTGCGCCAACCTAAATGTAATGATGCCCCTTTAGCTCAGTAGGTAGAGCGTTTCCATGGTAAGGAAAAGGTCACCGGTTCGATTCC
>CAYRJB010000003.1:20513-56303 GCA_964424485.1 uncultured Actinomycetes bacterium | reverse complement strand
TTTTGATCAAATGCATAGGCAGCGTAAACGTAACCACCCTCCATCGCCATACATACGACATCGCCGGCACGCAAGGATGCAACAGCCAAAGCTTTCACAGCTTCATAATTCTCATCTGTGAGTGTGAAGTGTTGGCTCATCAAGAATTCGAGCCTTTCTCGCTTGGCGACTCATGCGAGACCGCGGAGGTAATTTTATTCGCTGTAACACTATCTACAAAGGCGTGAATCAAAGTTCCCTCTGCTGTGTACTCCTCAGAGATAATTTCGCCCCGCTCGTGAATAGCATTTACGACATCTCCACGACTAAAAGGAATGGTTTCGGTTATTTCGATTCGAGGCTTAGGCAGATTGCTTTCTATTGCTGCTTCTAGAGTTTCAAGTCCAAAACCGGTTCGTGCAGAAAATGCATATGCCTGCGACTCTTCGCGAAGCAATTGCATAATTACTTCTGGTGCTGCAATGTCTGCTTTATTTACAGCGATGATTTCAGGGATATCTCCCCCGCCGATTTCGTTGATTACTTCTCGCACAGCTCGAATCTGTTCAAAAGGGTCTGGATGAGAACCATCAACAACATGCACAATTAAATCTGATTCCGAGACCTCTTCGAGCGTCGATTTAAATGCTTCAATGAGTTGGTGGGGCAAGTGACGCACAAACCCGACGGTATCCGAGAGGGTATACACGCGACCATCGTGTGTTGTTACTTTGCGAACAGTGGGATCAAGAGTTGCAAAGAGCGCATTTTCAACTAAAACTCCTGCTCCTGTTAATCGATTCATTAATGAAGATTTTCCAGCATTTGTATAGCCTGCGATTGCAACAGATGGAACTTGGTTACGTCTGCGCTCTTGTCTCATTGTGTCGCGGGCAGTTTTCATCTCTTTGATTTCGCGACGTAGCTTTGCCATTTTGTCATTAATGCGACGTCGATCAGTTTCTATCTTGGTTTCACCCGGACCACGTCCGCCGATTCCACCTGCGCGACCTGCTTGACGCGAGAGCGCATCGCCCCATCCGCGCAGACGCGGTAAGAAATATGCCATCTGAGCAAGTTCGACCTGCGCTTTACCTTCGCGGCTCTTGGCATGTTGGGCAAAAATATCCAGAATCAAAGCTGTGCGATCTACAACTTTAACTTTTACCTTCGACTCCAAGTTACGCAACTGGCCCGGAGATAATTCACCGTCGCAAATAACTGTATCAGCGCCAGTACGAAGAACAATTTCGCGCAATTCTTTAACTTTGCCTGCTCCAATAAAAGTTGAGGCATCGGCTTTATCTCGACGTTGAATAAGTCCATCGAGCACAGTCGAACCTGCGGTTTCCGCTAGGGCTGCAAGTTCCTTAAGGGAATTATCCGCATCTACCGCAGTTCCTTCAGTCCATACACCTACGAGTACCACTCGTTCCAAACGTAATTGGCGATATTCAGCGTCTGAAATATCCTGCAATTCGGTTGAAAGCCCTGCAACACGTCTGAGCGCTTGCCGATCTTGCAACTCTTGCTGCTCGTGCTCTGGGAGATCATCTATTAATCCTGAGTCATAAGCTGCCGCAGCTTCACGAGATTCACGCAGCAATTGATCGATATCTAAATCTAATTTTTCCCCGCGAGTGAAATCGCCATTGTGCTTTCCGTCGCGATCTCTATGCTTCGACAACGACATCCCCATATACAACTGCAGGACCTGTCAAAATCGCGTTTGAGTGTGCATCAACTTCTACCTTGAGGCGACCACCAGGTGGATTGATAACCCACGTTGAAGGTAGAGATTTGTTTTTCTTAAGGGTTGCGGCAAATGCAACAGCTACTGTTCCTGTGCCACATGACTGAGTTTCGCCAACTCCACGTTCATGAACACGCATTGCGAGTTCGCCATTTTTTAGAAACGATACAAATTCAACATTGACTCCTTCAGGGTATTCCTCAGGAGGAAAAACAGTAGGAATGGTTTTCAAATCCCCGGCATCCAATACGTCATCGACAAAGACAACTGCATGCGGATTTCCAACGTTGATGTTGTAGCCATCGTGCCAGGTGTGTCCATTTGCAGTGACCGAAATTCCTTCAGAGATAAGTTCAACTTTGCCAAGATTGACTGAAATATCTGCATCAGCAGGTACTGACATATATTTCATACCGGCTCTGGAATTGATTCCATAAATTCCTTCAGGCTGGTATCCCTTGACTTGTAGATACCTCGCCATCACTCGGATTCCATTTCCACACATTTCAGCGAGAGATCCATCATTGTTTCGGTAGTCCATAAACCACTTACCATCTATTTTGGTGCAGCGAATCAATCCATCCGCGCCGGTTATAACTCCTTCAAGCGTAGCGCTTTTTACACCGTTCTCACGATTGCAAACTTTGGCAACAAATGTTGCATCGACATCATGGGTGCCATCTTCATCCATATAGATGAGAAAGTCGTTATGAGTGCCATGACCATACGTGAGAGTGATTGGAGAACTCATATGTGTAAGAGTACTTCGCTTAGTTGGGAAGATGCTGTGGTGTTTTCAAGCCAATGAATGCGTTCATCACGGTTAAACCAGGTCTCCTGGCGTCGGGCATACTGTCGGGTTGCTACCGTGGTGGCTGCGCGAACATCGACTTCAAGGCCTTGCTTGGACATCTCCATCGCAGCAATGATGTGCGAATATCCAATAGCGGCCTTCGCGGTTGTTCCTTCGAGTAAGCCTTCTTCAATTAATTTTCTTACTTCATCCTCAAATCCTTGATCAAACATCTTGTTGACGCGTCGTTCGATACGTTCATCAAGGCTTGCTCGATCGACGCGCAGACCAAATTGTTTGGCTTGCGGATATCGAGTGGAATCTTTGCGGGGCAGGTTTGCGGTAAAAGGTTTACCTGTAATCTCAATAACTTCAAGGGCTCGAACGACTCGACGAATATTTTCACGAGGAATCGCAACAGCTGCGGCTGGATCCAAAGATGCCAAGCGCTTGTGTAATTCATCGCCACCAAGAGAGAGAGCTTCTAGCTCGAGTCTCGCACGAACAACTGGATCTGTATCTGGGAAATTTAAATCATCTAGAAGAGATTTTATATAAAGACCAGTTCCGCCAACCACTACAACTGAAGTGTTGGAGCCAAGCAGGCGATCAACAATTTCGCGAGCTCTCTCCTGATAGAAAGATGCATTGGAATCTTCTTTGACATTTAAGATATCCAGCATCTCATGCGGAACACCGCGACGTTCTTCAATGCTTAATTTTGCAGTTCCAATATCCATCCCTCGATAAATCTGCATCGAATCTGCATTAACGATGGTTGCGCCTAATTCAGTAGCAACATTGACCGCGAGATCACTCTTGCCCGTAGCAGTTGCGCCGCAGATGACAATGAGCTTTGCGCTCACGAAGGATTTCCTTGCGACTTTTGAAGTGGAACGTTATGTGGATTGTGGTCTGAATGTGTAATTAAATTGAGAGATTTCAGTCTCTTGAGAGTTGGCATTCCAACCATGATGGGTTGTGGCCCCAATTCAGAAATGCGAGCTTCATGCGCATCTCCCCCGCGAGATTTACGGAGCGAATTTATTTTCTCAGCTCGCATAAAATTAGGTGAAGCGTGAGAAATCTCAACAGTGACAAAATCTCCTGGCCTATAAGGAAATTCTGGATTGCTGAGTGGAATATGTACTAAACGAAAGTCTGGGGTACGCCCATCGCCATCATCATGCACAAGTAATTCATAACTCTTTCCGACTGATGCCTGGTTGATTTCAGCGGAGATTTCTTGTTGCAACGCATGCAACCTGTCATATCGATCTTTCATAACTGCGCCTTCGATTTGATCTGGCATAGTCGCAGCAGGAGTGCCTGGGCGCTTGGAATATTGGAATGTATAAGCGGCGCTAAAACCAACTTTTTTCACTATCTCCAAAGTATCTTGAAAATCTGATTCGGTTTCGCCTGGGAATCCAACGATGATGTCTGTTGTAATCGCAGCTTCAGGTATTGCCGAGCGGACTCGATCGATGATGCCGAGATATTTCTCTTGTCGATATGAGCGGCGCATTAATTGAAGAATTCGATCAGAACCTGATTGCAAAGGCATATGGAGATGTGGCATTACAGATGGAGTCTCTGCCATTGCGGCTATGACATCATCTGTGAAGTCACGAGGATGCGGTGACATGAAACGAAGTCTCTCGAGTCCGGGGATAGCGCCAACAGCACGGAGAACTGCAGCGAAACCACCATCTGGCGAGCGATAGGCATTTACGTTTTGGCCAAGCAAAGTTATTTCAACGACACCTTGATCAACGAGCGCTTTCGCTTCATTCACGATATCAATCAGAGGGCGATCTTTCTCCACGCCGCGAAGTGATGGAACGATACAAAATGTGCATGTGTTGTTACATCCAACAGATATGGAGACCCAACCTGAAAAAGCCGAGTGGCGTCGTGAAGGCAGGGTGGATGGGAAATGTTCTAGAGATTCTTTAATTTCAACTTGAGCCTCTTCTTCAACACGTGCGCGTTCAAGAAGAGTTGGGAGTGAGCCAATGTTGTGAGTTCCAAAAACTACATCGACGTATGGGGCTCGTTTGATGATGGAAGCCTGGTCTTTTTGAGCCATGCAGCCACCTATGGCAATCTGAAAATTAGGATTTGCTTTTTTTAATGGCGCTAAGAATGAAAGCCGTCCATATAACTTGTTATCTGCATTTTCACGAACAGCGCATGTATTAAAAACTACAAGATCGGGATTGCTGCCTTCGAGGGCTTGTGTGTACCCAGCATCGAGCAAGAGGCCAGAGATGCGTTCGGTGTCGTGGGCATTCATCTGGCATCCATACGTCTCAACAACGAAGGTACGCATGTCGCCAGTTTATATGCCCGCTTAGTGAGAGCTTAAATTCAAGTTTAGATACGGGTGGAATCAATAAGTTCGCGGATAATGCGAGAGCTCATCGAGCCTGAAAAGCCTTTTCGAGCAAGAGCGCCTGAAAGCCTCGAGTAAATCTTCTCTGGTTCAAGATGCGCACAGGAACGAAATTTTCTCTCTGCGATTGCGAAAGCTAATTGGTATTCAGTCTCATCATCTATGCCATGGATTACTTCATCAATAATGTCTTGGGCAACACCTTTGGCACGAAGTTCAGTTGAGATCACTCGCTTGCTCATCTTCTTTTGGCGTTGACGCGACTCTGCCCATTGATGAGCGAAATCAAGATCATTGAGAAATCCTTGAAGCTCAAGTTGATCAAGCACGGATTCAGCGATGGCCCCATCGGTCCCACGCTTGATCAAATGAGCATAGAGTTCGGCTCGCGAACGCGCCCGAGGCGCTAGGGCATGAAGGGCGATTGTCATCGCCACTTCATGTTTGTCCTCTAGCGAATCAAGTTGTGGATCTAGATCCGATCCAGTGGGTTCTTGGTTAGAACTCGACATCCGCGCCAGCCTCATCGATTGCCGCAACAAGTGCTGGATCGACTGTGGTTGGAACGTTCTGCTCACGAATCTGCTTTTCGATTTCGTTAGCAAGATCAGGGTTATCAAGAAGGAATGTACGTGCATTCTCTTTACCCTGGCCAAGTTGGTCACCGTTGTAGGTGTACCAGGCGCCAGATTTCTTCACAATGCCAAGCTCGACACCGAGATCGATGAGTGAGCCTTCGCGAGAAATACCTGTGCCATAAATAATGTCGAACTCTGCTTGTTTGAATGGGGGCGCCATCTTGTTCTTCACAACTTTGACGCGAGTGCGATTTCCAACTGCATCTTGGCCATCTTTAAGAGTTTCGATACGACGAACATCCATACGAACTGATGCATAGAATTTAAGCGCTTTGCCACCAGTTGTGGTTTCAGGTGTTCCAAAGAAGACGCCAATTTTGTCGCGAAGCTGATTGATGAAAATTGCAGTTGTATTCGATTGGTGAAGCGCACCAGTAATTTTACGAAGTGCTTGTGACATCAAACGAGCTTGAAGACCCATATGTGAATCACCCATCTCGCCTTCAATTTCAGCACGAGGTGTTAGAGCTGCGACAGAGTCAACAACGATGATGTCGAGTGCGCCAGAGCGAACCAACATATCCATAATTTCTAGCGCTTGTTCACCAGTATCTGGTTGAGAAACAAGGAGGGCATCAATATCAACACCAAGCTTGCGTGCATACTCGGGATCTAGAGCATGTTCAGCGTCGATAAATGCAGCGATGCCACCATTCTTCTGTGCATTTGCAATTGCATGCAGAGCAACAGTTGTTTTACCGGAAGATTCAGGACCGTAGATTTCTACGATACGTCCTCGTGGAAGTCCACCAATACCAAGTGCAATATCCAATGAGATTGAACCCGTTGGGATAACTTCGAGAACTTGTGGGCCGCGATCGCCCATCTTCATTACAGAACCCTTACCGAACTGACGCTCGATTTGGGCGAGTGCGCTATCAAGCGCTTTGGCTCGGTCTAGTCGCGCTTTATCAGCGGCTGGATCCGATGGGGAGTTCTTTGGCTCTTTTGAGGCCATGGGGTGGAACCTTTCATCGTGCGTTAGGAGTAGTTATTGCTACTCACGTTCGGTCCAGAAGGTACGGAAGACCACCGACGGCCAGCTTTGAGGCTTGGCGGAAGTGTGGAACCGCTCTGGTTGGGCATAAGTAGTCTACCGAACATCTGTTCGAACGCCAGCAATGAACGATTTATGGGGACGTGTCGCGAGCCCATTCGGGGTTGTCGAGGCAAGCGATCGCGCTCGTGGCGCGCATGCCCAGGCCTTCATAGAAGCGCAGTGCTCCAGATATGTTCGCAATATCGACATAAAGCTCGACCCCATTGCGGCCTAGAGATGAGGCATAGGCAAAGGCCTTCTTCATAGCCAACTTTCCAAAGCCCTTTTTATGATGGGCATGAATTACGCCTACTGTATTGATATAGGTCATATTCGTCTCAGCAATTTCATCAGTGCATTCAACAAAAGCAACTGGATTATTGTTTGCATCAAAGAGAATAAATATTCCATGCGGATCAAATGCAGCGCTTTCAGTGCGGAACGTAGAGAAATCTTCAAGGCTTCGTGCGACATATCCGAAGTGGCCCTCAAACGCATCTGCATGTATCCGATGGAAAATATTCCAATCCTGGGGACTCGAAACAATCCTCCAAGAAAATCCATAAGGTATTTCTGGCTCTGGATATGGATTTTCAAAATCAATCCTCATCGAGAGCGAACGTTGAATCTCTACAAACCCTCGCGACGTGTAAGCGTTTATGTAATCAGTATCAGCAACCGAAACATTTGGCTGGAACTTCCAATCTGGGTGAAGAGAGTGTGCAAGTTTTATAGTCTCATTTACAACAATGTCAGCCAATTTTTTGCTGGGAAGCCAAGCGCTGGCTGTCCAAAACTTGGCTCTAACAGGATCTTCGACAACTGAAATTACCGCACTAGGTTGGGAATCTCCTTCGAGAGTCAGCATAAGAGTATGTCCTGTAAGTGAGCCGCGAGAGGTAAAAAACATCTGCATCTCGTCAACAGAAATTTTGCCAAAATCTGGATTATGAGCAACTTCTTGCGTAGTCATGATTTCACAAGCCCATTGATATTCATCTGGGCGTATGGGAGCAAGTGAATATCTCACTCGAAAACTCTACTCAGATTCCCTCATCGTTTTTGGGGCGTTATGAACGTCCAGGACCTCTTGTTTGATATCGCCACCCAATTTACCTGTGCGATGAAGGGGTTTATGAGTTTGATGCTCAGCGGGAACAGTTCCGAGAAGGCCTTTTTGGAAATCTTCAAATGCCTGGAGGACTTCCCGCTTGGTATTCATAACAAACGGCCCCATCCATGCAACTGGTTCCTTAATAGGAAGTCCGCCGAGAATCAAAATATCCATTGATGGGCTTCGAGATTCTTGTGATTGATCTGCGCGGATAACGAGGACATCCCCATCTACATCTGAATTGATGTGTGTGGATTCCAATACTGCAAGTTGGCCCATTTGCACTGGATGCGAAACATCTCCGATTGTTCCGTGGCCATTAAGTGTGTAGACCAAAGCGTTGTAATCAGTTCGCCAAGGGATTCGAAGTTCGGCACCTGGAGCAAGTGTTGCGTGAATCATTGTCATCGGAGTTTGAGTAGAGCCAGGACCTACATGGCCAGCAAGTTCACCAGCAATAACACGCAAGAGCGCACCACCATCATGAGAAGAAAGAAGTGCAACATCATTGGCGCGAAGCGATTGATATGCAGGTGTTGACCATTTCTTTGCAGCTGGAAGGTTGACCCATAACTGGAAACCATGAAAGAGACCACCAGACATCACGAGGTGCTCGGGTGGTGTTTCGATATGAAGAATTCCACCGCCAGCGGTCATCCATTGCGTGTCGCCATTGCTAATCGTTCCGCCACCACCATGGTTATCTTTATGGTCAAAAATTCCATCGATAATATAAGTAACAGTTTCAAATCCACGATGTGGATGCCATGGAGTTCCTTTTGGTTCACCTGGCGCATATTCAACTTCACCCATTTGATCTAAATGAATGAATGGATCGAGATCTGCTAAATCAACCCCAGCAAACGCGCGCCGAACCGGGAAACCTTCGCCTTCAAAACCTTGGGGTGCTGTAGTAATTGATTTAACTTTGCGAGGTCGCGCATTTGGGCTCGCTATCACCTTGGGGAGGATGGTGATGTCATCAACTGTTATAGCTGGCATTTTTTTCTCGCTCTTCTCAAATACAGATTCTGCAAACACTTTGCATTTTCTGATGTTATTAAAGTAGTAACTCTAAGTATAGAACTTAAAGGAGGGAAAGATTATTCCCGCCGAAATTGGGGGTTCAAATATTGCGTGAAGTGACTAAAAAAGTTATCAACAGAAAAGCCTGATTAGTTACAACTTGCGACTAATTTTATTTTTGCATGTCAGAGGTGGAAGATTCAATATCCCCATGTTCAAGCCCGCCTACAGATATCTTCCTACTCAGGGAGATGAGACGTTCGATATCGAGGTTCGCTTGCTCGAAATGGAGAACAAGAATCCATCTCTTGAAATACTGTGTGAATTAAAATTGATTTCCCAATCAACACTATCTGCCAAAGGGCGAGTTACATATCTCAAAGTACTCGAAAGACAAATCTCTTTCATCAATGCTTGGTATCAAGAAGCAATCGTGCAGGTTGCAGGTGTGGAGCCTTCCGAAGCCGAGGGAATCTTTGAAGGTTTCGATGAACGAGAAAGAGAAGAAATCAGCACCGCTCTTCGTATTGCACCCATCACTGCTCAGAACAAAATTGATGTTGCTAGAGCTCTCTCGGTTCATCTTCCAGTTTCGTGTGCAGCACTTGCTAATGGTGAAATTACCTCATCACAGGCGAGTGCAATTGCAAAAGAAATGGCGCCTCTTATAAAGGCGGGTGCACATCCTGACATTATCAATCGCGTCGAAAATATCGCTGTCGGACATTCAGAGATGCATACGCCGGCACAAGTTCGAAATCGAATTCGAAAAGAGATTGCCACCATCGATCCACAAGAATTTGAGTCTCGCGTTGCTGACGCCACAGAACATCGAACGGTGGAATTTCGTGAAGAGCGAGATGGAATGGCGACTATCTTTGCGCTATTACCTGCAGCTGATGCTCAAACGGTCATGGTCGCAGTGGACAAGTTAGCTCGGGTACGTTTAGAGGAAGAACGCACTGAATTAAATCGACTTCGCCAGCAATATCAGGCAGATCCATCAATGGCCCGTTTACTTCAAGATCCAAAGAGTGATCTATCCAAATCCCTTTCAATCTCTTCGCACCGTATCGATCAACTGCGCGCCGATGCCTTGACCGCACTAGCTGCAAATTATCTTCAAGACTCCAAAGATATGGCTCTCTCCCATCGCCGCCCTGTAACTATTAATCTCACAATCGATCTTCCAACTTTGCTTGGACTCCAAGAGAATCCCGCTCTATTGCAAGGCTATGGTCCAATTCCGGCTTCTGTTGCACGTGAGTTGGTTGAAGATAGTAAATGGAAAAGATTTATTACAGATCCGATAACAGGAAATCTCCTAGATTACGGTAGGCAAACTTATACTCCACCCCAACAGCTCGTTGATTTCATAGTCGCGCGGGATCAAGTCTGTAGGTTTCCTGGATGTCGACAGCCTTCACGAGTTTGCGATATTGATCATGCAATTCCATGGGATGAAGGTGGCACTACAACACCTGGAAACTTAGGCCTCCTCTGCCGCAGACACCATCGATTAAAAACTCATGGCGGATGGAAATTGGAAAGCTTTCCTGATGGCTCATGTGTCTGGAGTACGCCAACAGGTGAAAAGTTTTCTGTTCCACCACGCCCCATTGGGGAAATCGCCTAAATTTTCTCCTTGCTGACTGCATATGTATTACTTCCGTATCATTGAGCAATGAAGAGTTTGGCCTACTTAGTCGCATTCTTAGTTGCGATTGTCATGATTGGTGGGCCGATTGCATTGGGGTTGAGCTTTATTCGTTCTTCACGCCGCGCCGTCACTTACACGCGAACGATCTCAGCAATTGTCATTGGGCTTGCTTCGACCGGTGTTGGTCTCATTCTTATGTTCACGGGCGGCGCCGTCGGTAGCTTCATACTCGGCCTCATCGGATCCACAACAGGAACCACAGCGATATACCGCTCGACACAACAAATCCGCGCGAGGATGCGTTGATAAAAAACAAATAAGTGCAAAAAAGTTTGGTGGAGATATCGCAATCAAAGATTGCTCCTACTCCCCTCGCTTCTCGGGCATCAATTGTGCAAGCACATGATGCCGCTCGAAGCTTCGTGGAGATGCCGGGAATTGAACCCGGGTCCTCTAGCTATGTAACAGGGCTTCTACGGGCGTAGTGCAATTAACGTTTTCTCAGTTCTGAACCTCTCGTGCACATGTGTTCAACGAACTCAGTTATAGAAATGTGTCCTGTCGATATCTACAACACTATCGACGAGCGAGTTCTCTAGTCGACGCTAGGATCCTTGGCGAGAACATCCAAGGGCTAACGGAATTCGGGCTCGCTTATGCAGCGAGGCGGAATTCAGCAGCGTTATTACTGCCGTTTATTTTTTTGCGCAATATGGTTAACGAGATCATTTACGCTTCCTCGGCCCGCTTCACCTACTCCAACGTCTCGAGTCGAAACCGTTCATCCCCAAGTTTGTAAAAATCTTGAGTGAATAGATAAAACATACTTACTTATCTCACGCATCAATATGTAATTTTCAAGCTACCTACTCAAACAGCTGGATGCTGCAGAATATTCCTACATTTGTTAACTAGTAATCTTTACCCGAAGCTCGCCGCGAAACTGCACGCGCTGCTTCACGCGAAGCCTCCTTAGCGAGCAAATCTTGGCGCTTATCATGAGCTTTCTTACCACGAGCAAGCCCTATTTCTACCTTCGCCCGACCATCCTTAAAGTAGAGGGAGATCGGAACCAAGGTGTAGCCACCTTTTTTCATTGTTCCCATCAACTTCAATATTTCATTTTTATGCATCAATAATTTACGGTCGCGGCGAGGCAAGTGATTAGTCCACGATCCTTCGTTGTATTCAGGGATATGAATGCCATGCAACCATGCCTCCCCGTCTGTAATCATCGCAAATCCATCTAACAGAGATGCCCGGCCAGCACGTAAAGATTTAACCTCGGTACCAGTAAGTACAAGACCACATTCATAAGTTTCATCGATGAAATAATCATGGCGCGCGGCTTTATTCTGCGCGATCAATTTCCTACCGAGCTCTTTAACCATTTCATCACCTCGATTTCATCTGACTATAAACATGGCTCTGCCATGGATAAGCGAGGTTCAATTTTTCAATGAACCGATTCCGTTTATACAACATGGGTACTGCGTCGACTAAGAGAATTTTACCGCGAATTGGCGGTTATTAAGAAGGCGTCAATTTCGCTCGCGTAGACGCAAATACACGGAGACTGCACTTCAAACGTGAGCCCCACTTATATAGACACAAAAAAGGGGCAAATGTTGCCCCCGGATGAACTAAACCTGAAGATATTTGCGCAGGGTGAACATGGATGAGATTGCCGAAATCAACAAACCGGTGAGCAACAGCTCGGCAGAGGCAATCCAAACATCTCCCCAGGTGAAGAATCGAGTAAAGGAGAGCAGGGGGGCAACTTTGGAATCAATCGCCAATTTAAAGAGCGATAGGAATCCTGTTGAGACTAACCAACCCACAAGAGCAGAGAAAATGCCCTCGAGCAAGAATGGCAATTGAATTGAAAACGATGTCGCCCCAACTAATTTCATGACGCCAGTTTCGCGTCGGCGATTAAAAGCTGCAAGGCGCAATGTGTTAGAGATAAGAAGCATCGCGGTGAGAATAGAGGCAACACCAATTGCGAGTGCACCATCGCGAAGAACTCCAAGCAACTTAAAGAATTTATCGAGAATTGATCTCTGATCTTGGACCGTATCTACTCCAGGGCGTCCGGCAAATGCAGATTGAATCACTGAAAATTGAGTGGGATCTTTCAATTTAACTCGGAAAGATTCTGGCAATTGATCTGGAGTTACGTTTTGTGCAATTGCAGAACCTTTGAAGCGTTCTTGGAAATGTTCATATGCTTGTTGCTGTGTTTCGTAGTAAACCTTTTGAACTACAGGCAAACCTTGCAAGTCGTTCTGGATTCCAAGGCGCTGGTCAGCAGTGATCGGACCACCGGAACACGAGGGTGAATCTGAAAGTGAACCGCAAAGAAAGACGGAGACCTCAATTTTGTCATACCAATAATCCTTCATCACACGCACTTGGGAATTAGAGAGCAAACCAATTCCAAGGAGTGTCAATGAGATAGCCATGGTAATAACTACAGCAAATGTCATAGTGAGATTACGACGAAGTCCTATTCGAACTTCACTTGCAATAAACGCAGCACGCATCGTTCTCCCCTATCAACCTGTATATCCGTATACGCCACGAATCTGATCGCGCACGACGTGTCCACTATCGAGCTCTATAACGCGCTTGCGCATTTGATCGACAATCCCTGCATCATGAGTAGCCATTACAACAGTTGTACCTTCGCGATTAATGCGATCGAGTAATTTCATAATTCCGACAGAAGTAGCCGGATCGAGATTTCCGGTTGGCTCATCGGCAATCAGGATCATTGGGCGAGAAACATATGCACGAGCAATGGCCACGCGTTGTTGTTCGCCACCGGAAAGTTCAGAAGGCCTGCGATCAGCCTTCTCTTCTAATCCAACTAGTTCGAGAACCTCCGGAACTTCGCGATTAATTTCTTTCTGTGAATATCCCAGTACATGAAGAGTGAAGGCAACATTCTCCGCAACTGTCTTATTGGGGAGTAAACGGAAATCTTGGAAAACTGTTCCTACTTGGCGGCGAAGTTCTGGAACTTTGTGGTTTGCCAGAGTTCCCAAATCTTTGCCGGCAACAATGATTGTTCCGGAAGTGGGTTGCTCTTCACGAAGAACAAGGCGAAGGAAGGTTGATTTGCCAGAACCGGAAAGACCCACTAGAAATACAAATTCGCCTTTTGCAATATCAATGCTCACGCGATCAAGAGCAGGGCGATCCTGTTTCGGATAGACCTTGGTGACATTCTCAAAACGAATCAACTATTTACCTCCGGCTGGTACGGAGGAATTTTATGGAGTTCAGGAGGGTAATCAGGCCTACGAACCGCATACTGAGGCTGTGAATTTAAGTTATTTTGAGCACGAAATGGGGAAAACGTTACTCGCCCTGCTTGCGCCACTTAATGGCCGCTTCGATAAATCCATCGAGATCTCCGTCTAGAACTGCACTTGGATTTCCAACTTCATAGTCAGTGCGCAAATCTTTGACCATTTGATATGGAGCCAAGACATAGGAACGCATTTGATTGCCCCATGAACCTGTGGAATCACCTTTGAGCGCATCCAGTTTGGCTCGCTCTTCTTGGCGACGTTTTTCTAATAATTTTGATTGCAGAACCGCCATCGCAGTTGCGCGGTTTTGAATTTGAGAACGTTCGTTTTGGCAAGATACAACAATTCCAGAAGGTAGGTGAGTGATGCGAACAGCGGAATCTGTTGTATTGACACCCTGTCCCCCTGGGCCAGATGATCTATAAACATCAACACGTATATCTTTTTCATCGATGTCAATGTGATCACTTTGTTCTACTACAGGAACAACTTCAACTCCGGCAAATGATGTGTGGCGCCGGCTTTGGGAATCGAATGGAGAAATGCGAACCAAACGATGTGTGCCTTGTTCTACAGAGAGGTGGCCATACGCATATGGCGCATACACTCGAAATGTGCTCGATTTAATTCCCGCTTCTTCTGCATACGATGTTTCTAGAACATCTACTTTGTATCCTTTTCGCTCGCAATACCGCAGATACATACGCTGAATCATTGAAGCCCAATCTGCTGCTTCAACTCCCCCGGCCTCAGATCTAATTGTGATGAGACAGTCGCGCTCGTCATACTCACCGTTGAGCAGAGTTTGAACTTCCAGCTCATCAATCTCGCGAGTGATGCCATCCAATTCCTTCCCGGCTTCGGCAAGCGCAGAGGAATCATTTTCACTTTGGGCCAATTCGACGAGAACTGGAATATCCTCAAGTCTGCTTCGAATACCTCTTACTTTATTCAGGGTTGCCTGCACTCGCGACAATTTCGAAGTAACCACTTGAGCGGCTTCGGGATCATCCCAAAGATTGGGGGCACTGGCTTCGGCTTCGAGCGTCACTGCATCTTTTTCCAATTGAGGAATATTGAGAACAGCTTCGATGCTCTTCAATGTGCTGTCGAGTTTGTCGACCTCACTACCCCACTCGCGCTCTGCCATAGGTGAAGGATAACCGGTTAATTCAGGTGCACTTTGCTTGTAGAGGAGACGATGGCGCTAACAGAATATTCAGGCGTTATCCCGAGAGATTTAGCCGAAATAATGTGCCTAGCTTTAGATTGAATTTCGGCTGTAATTCTAGAAGTTTCACAATTCCATCTTGAAATTGAGACATCTGATCCACGCAATTGACTGCTATCGATCTCTTGCAAGAAGACTTCATAAGCGGAAACACAGTCTATTGGAATTGTATTTTCGGCCCCAGAGAAATAGTAAGTATTTCTATCTAAATTACCCGCTGCTTTGCTAATTGCAGGTTCGGCAATTTGTATGAGTTCCCGCTGTGCAATCAGTGCAGAAGCGGAATCAATGACGAGAAAGGATGTAATTAAAAGCAAACCCATCATTGCACCTGTGAGCAAAGAAAGGGACCCTCGGTCTTCACGAAATCTCTCATGGAGCTGGACCCAGGTAAAGCTTCCTACGCGAACCCATTCAGAATCTTTTCGATGAAAATTACTTGGGTGCATTGCTTTGGATATTGCTCTGCTTTTTCTGGACTTGCCGCGTCGCCCTCTCATGTATTTCTCCAGCTATCGACAATTTGTGAATCTTGCGCAACAACTTGGTCCGTACCTCTGCGCAGAGTCACTTGAATTGTGACCGGCGCTCCTGAAGTCAAGCAAGGTAGATGCGAACATAGAATGCGATAGGTGGCGCTCATATTTCTTGGAAAAATATGCGAATTCATGACCATCGAAATTCGCTGAGCGCCCAGTTCCTCACTAGGACTTGTTACATAGACGCGAGCTAGCTGACGCGCCAAGGTGTGTGCCTCATACGATAACTGCGCGTTGCTATTTACTACAGTCAGGTAAAGCGCGAAGGGAATAAGCAAAGGAATCGAGAGAGTGACGAACTCAATCGTGGCACTCCCTCGATCGTTCCAAAGGTGAATTGCAAGGAATTTACAGCCTTTTTTCACTGGCTTATTTTTTGCGACTCGCTGGTGGTACAAAGCAGGAGGAAAAGATTTCATGATCAAAACCCTTATTGCTCTTCTATGGCATACCCAGCGACAGAAAAGTTGTCGCCGGTGGGAAGTAGTGGAGTTATAGAGATTCCGCTTCGACTCTGAGTCCCAACAACGAGATTCCCGCCACCTGGTAATTCATATTTACTTATCTTTACTGCTCCATCTATGGATTCACCCATTGCGCTACGCGCAACAGCCCCTTGAATTGTATTTTCGGCAATTGTGCGATTCATCGCACCAACTCCTACCTGTAAAACACTTAAGAATGTAATCAAAAGAGGAATGATGATGAAAGTGCTCTCGGTCACGGTCTCACCTGATGCTATTCATTGAATCGAGAGAATTGCGAAGAATGCTCTGAATGCGAGGAGCGGCCAGAGTCCAGATCGCGGTAACTAAACCAGTTGTCATGAGAACTACGAGAACCCATCCAGGCACATCTCCCCTTTCATTCGCAACATTTTGGTGGAAACGGTGCCACAGGTAGCGAGCTCGGATAATCACGAAGATTGAAATTCTCAACATCCATTGTTTCCAACCGGGATTGATAATGTTCTTCCAAGTAAATTGTTCTCGTATACCTTTGCGGGAGAATTCATATTTAAGATCTTTGATGAGTTCACTCTTTGCCCGATTAATCTCCGCCTGATATTCAGGCGTCCGACGTTTCTTGAAAAAGCCTTGACAGTATTTCTTATAGAAAATTATTACTTTATTGAGTGGATTATTCATTTTCTTTCCTTCCTAGATTGATTTTTTCATCATGCTGCTCGAATATCCGTAGGCGAAAAATCCCATAGCCCCTGACACTGACCGCTCCTGCAATAAAAACTCTGTGGATATTTCTCATGGGTGAAACCTCAGAGTCTCATCGAAATCACTTTCCGTATTTTCAAGAGCTAATTTGGTAAAGTTCAAGAAGAAATTCATTTAGAGCCCAATACTTTGACCGAGTGAAAAATAGGATGGCCATAGTGCAAAAAGAACCGATACGGGGAGAATAAGAAAGACCACTGGGATCATCAAAGTAACTTCTGCTTTTCCGGCCTTTTCAATAAGCCGAGTTCTTTGAGCCGCTCTTACTTCTTCTACCTGCCTTGTCAGCACTTCACTAAGCGGAGTTCCGCGCTCAAGAGCAATGATGATTGAGTCATTGAACCTTCGCATGAGTTGTGACGGCAGCGTTTCATTCATCTCATCAAGAGCAGATACGAGGGATTGGCCATCAAGGAGCGATTGCACCAAGGTGGCAAGTACTTTGTGCATCTCGCCCTCAGATTTTTCGCTGACTGTAAGAAAAGCTTGCGATGGGCTTATCCCCGCAGAAACCAATAGTGCGAACATTTCGACAACTGCTGGAAATTCAAGTTCAAGTTGGCGAAGGTGTTGTTTACGAATTTTCGAGGCTTGATACTTCTCACCGCTGTGCTTAATCTCCTGCGCGCTTTCGCTCCATACAAGCCAAGCGCCACATATTAGAAGAGCCAAAACGATAATCAATCCGGTCACAATTAATGGAGAAGTACTCAAGATGGAGATTTTTGATGCAGAACTCATTTTGAAGCCCTGCCTTCCACATTCTTCAAATCTCCTGGAAAGACTCGTGGGATATTTTCAAAACGGCCCAACCGAGTCATCCATAGAAATCCCAGCGCACTCATCGCAGCTCCGATAACAAGCACAACGACGCCTGTTGAGGTGGAAAACGCGGCAATTGTCGTGGGCTGCGATGAAAGGATGAGAAGCAATAACCAGGGTGCCAGTGTTGCGATAATCGCTGAATTCTTTATCCACCCATGTTTGGCTCTAATCTCGTTACGTAGCGCTATATCTCCTCGAACAAAATCCCCTAATGTTCGAAGAATCAGAGTTGTGTCACGCCCACCACTGGTCCTTGAGGTAACCAACGTTTCACACACTTGATCCACAATGGGATCGGCGAATGCTTCTCGGACTTTAATTAATGCGGAATGTAAATCACCACTCTGCTTTAAATGTGCTGCGCACGTTTCGAATATTGCGCGAGTTTCGATGGGGCCACGAGTTGCCAGTTGAATAACAGTCTCTGGTGTTGATAGACCAGAACGAAGTCCAGAAATAATATTGTCGATGATTTCGGGCCAGTGATTAATGAGTTGGTGACGTTTTTTCTCATATCGTTGTTTTTCTACTGCTAGTGGAATAAGTCCTACTCCCGCCGCCATGGGAAATGCAATTAGCGCAGAGTTCGCAACTGATCCCAACGTAAACCAAGAAATAGAAAAAATGATGAGCGATGTAAAGTGGTGACTTTTTAATACTTTGCTCATGAAGGCAACTTCCGATGAAATGCGCGCTCTGGATTTCCTAAACTTTGAACAAATTTGCCTTCAGTAAATCTGTAGACTGGCTCTAGTTCAATCAAATTATTTTCAACTCGGCCTGTTACTAAATCAATCTCTGCGATGCGCCTAGTTCCACTGGTCCTAGAAATCGTTGTGTGAATAACCAGATCAATGCTGTTTGCAATAATTGGTGAGATGAACTCATGTGAGATGTTTTTACCTGCCAATAGAGGCAATGTCTGCAATTTTGAGATTGCATCTCGAGCGGAATTTGCATGAATTGTTCCCATGCCGGGAATTCCAGAATTAAGGGCAATTAAAAGATCTAGCGATTCAGCTTCGCGGATTTCGCCGACCACAATCAGATTAGGCCTCATCCGAAGAGATTCTTTGATGAGCCTTCGAAGATTGATTTCACCTTCTCCCTGAAGATTGGCGGGTTTAGTCTGCATCGCAACCCAATCTGCGACTCGAGGTTTTAATTCAAAAACCTCTTCAATCGTGATTACGCGGGTCTGATTTTCTACTGCACCAACTAGTGCATTGAGTAGAGTTGTTTTGCCCGCTTGTGTTGAACCACTCACCAAGATATTGAGGCCATTTTCAACCGATTTCTCTAAGAAATCTGCAATCTCTTCGCTCATAACCTCGAGCTTTTGTAAATCTCTGAGTGAATTTCCGCGAACTAGATGTTTTCGAATATTCACCGCCCAATGCGCTGCTGTCACTTCTGGAATTGCAACGTGCAAACGACTCCCATCTGGAAGGCGTGCATCTACAAAAGGGTGTGAGAGATCAAGACGCCGGCCACCCCACATCAACAGATGTTCGACAAGATCGCGCACTTCACTGTCAGACATGACGACATTTGTTAACTGAGCTAAACCAGATCTAGCGACAAACACTCTGTGGGGACTGTTGAGCCAGATCTCTTCTACCCGTGGATCCTGCATCAGCCCAGCAAGTGGTCCGAATTGATTTCTTATTTCACTTTTCACCCGCTCAGCCAAGCGAAAAAAGTGAAGAGATTTTTATGCCACTTGTAAATTGTGGGGAAAACTTCCATGAGTTCTACAAGCAGTTGTATTCTCACTACATGTTTGGAGGCACCTCGGGTTGGAAAAAGCGCTCAATTTTGCTTTTCACAATCTTTCTATCTTTGTTCATTCTTTCAGGATGTGGGCCTCAAAACGGCACTCAAAGACCCGATGATGCAGTGCTTAGAAAAGTCATTCATCAACTCATGAATAATTACGGTGCCTCATTCCCTAAGTTGCAATCGTGGGATGAGAAAAAAGTAGATGCTCAACTCAAACGGGAACTGCCTCGTGGCTTTCAAACTGAGGCGGGTTGGTATTTAGAGTGGAAGGATTACACCGAAGGCGAATTGGCATTTGCGTATGCTCCTTGGTTCCTGCTCGGTCAATATCCTGAAAATCTTCAACCTCAAAACTTTCATTATTCCGGTGGAAATGATGTTCCCGTATCAACTATGCAAGCTGTCAGAGCTGCTGCTGTCCGAGCGAAAGCAATTCCTTCAAATGAATATTTCAGTGCGTTTGTGAATGTGAGGAGTTCAACCGTTGATAAACGATGGATTATTTTTGAAACAGTTCCATATTTGCCTGTAACAGATCCGGCTTATGGTTTTGTTGAAGCAGTCGATGGCAGATGGAAATTCGTCGATTTTGGGACCGCTACAGTTGGCTGTGGCGAAGTTCCTGCTCAAGTTCTAAGTGAATTTAAATTAAGCTGCCCTTAGATTTCATAAAAGCCTCTTTGCATCCTTCCATGCAGAAGTAATACACCTGGCCCTCATACTCCCATTGTGCAGGTGCATCAGATTTACGAACCTGCATCCCACAAATCGGATCTTGTGCAAACTCCGAATCTGCGTCACGTGCTCTTGATTTGTAGAGAAGGTAAACCGCAATCAATATTATTAGGAATATCGCATTCAAGATGGTGGTGTAGTTCCAGCCTATGTGGTTCATAGACATTTCATGGTGATGGGCACCGGGAATGAGATCTAGTGCTTGGAAAATCAACTCAGTCACGAGTCCACTAAGACTCATGACAAACCAAAAGACAAGCGAAATGCGCAATGCGAGTGCATTTCCATAGTACTTGCGATAAATCATTACGAGCGGGAATGCAAGAAGATCAGCAAAAATAAATGCAATGACTCCTCCAAAAGTGATCCCGCCATGCCAAAGAGCTGCCGCGAGAGGAACATTTCCTACAGAGCAAACGAAACTAATAAATGCAAGAACAGGTCCGATTACTGCATTCTCAATCATGGCAAGTGTGCCTCTACCCGACAAAAAGAGAGAATGCCACCATGAAAACGGAACAGCAACAGATGCAATGCCTGCAACTGCAAATCCAATCAACAGCTCTTTACGCAACATGATGAAATCACCCATTGTGTAACCAGCTGCTGATGCCCAATTCTTTCTTATAAGCCAGCGAGACTTCTCTTTCTTTGATTCAGTTGCGGATTTATCCATTCCACATGTGCAATCAGGTCCACATCCCCCAGAACTATCTTCCGTTGTTGATTCAACTTTGATCTCTGATGCCATAGAAAGCATGTTGAGCCCGCTTGTATTCATCTGAAATGCAGGGTTTGTTCCATTCATTCGGTGGTCGGCGGCAAGAACAGCATCGGTGAGCTTCTTTGGCGCAAAACGAGGCAAAATTTTCCAGAGAAGTAGGATCATTATTGCTCCGCCCACGAATTCTGCAAGAGCAAATTGCCAACCAATCATCAACCAAAGAACAATCCCCAGTTCAATGACAAGGTTGGTGCTAGCAAACATAAAAATCATTGATGTTGTGAAATCCGCGCCTTTAAGAAAGATAGATCGGGCAAGTGCCGATGCGGCATAGGAGCATGAAGAAGAGATGATTCCAAAGAATGAAGCTTTGCCAATAGCCTTCGCATCTCGTTGGCCGAGAACTGATTCCATCGACTTTCGAGAGATGAATGCCTGCACAACTCCAGAAAGTGTAAATCCTAAAACAAGTGCCCAGAAAGTGTGGTAGAGCATCCACCAACCTTCTTGGACGCCGAGCCACAAATTATTCATGCTTCATTAAACCAGTAAATAGGTTGTTTTATTCTCTATTTGCTTATTCATTGGCGGCATGGTTGCGAAGCGTGTCACGCACATGCTCTTTATCACGTTCATGAATTTTACGAAGTTGCGATTCAAGACTCTCGACAGCTTTATCAAAAGCTGCGACATCATTGAATGCTTCGGCCTCAGCCCGAATAAATGGTCCACTGCCGTGGACGCTCAAGATAACTTGATGTGAATTCTTACCATGTCGCGGGTTCTGTTCATGCTTTATTTCAACTTTAACTTCATCCAGTCTCACTCCAAAACGTTGGAGACTTTCTAATTTTTCGCTCGCAATACCTTTGAAATCTTCAGCAAGGTTTGCATTTCTGGAATGAAAAACGATCTGCATGGGAGCTCTCCTTCTAGCGGCTCTTTTCTGCCCAACATCTATAAATCGTTGTTACTTGAAAGGTACTCCTAGCACCCTGCTCCTGCAACAATGTTGGCAAATTAGTAGGGTAATTACTTGTGTTTTTCCTGACTTGAAGGTGAAATTTGTGCTTTCAAGGCCTTGTGGACAAAAGAAAGGGCGCACGTAAGGCAGAATTCCCCCATGGCAAACCAAGAGGGAACTCAGTCGCGTTCAAATAGCGCTGACTCTTTTTCACCTCGCATTCAAGTCTTCGAACCGCACCGTGCATCTCTGCCTCCTGTGATTCCATATATAAAGGAGTTCTGGAATCGAAAGCAGTTCTCTTTCGAATTGGCAAAGTTTGCCGACAAAGCTGAGTATCTTGGTTCTAATCTCGGAAAAGTATGGCTAGTACTCAATCCACTCCTTTTAGCTTTCGTTTATTTTCTTCTTGTGACTGTTTTGCGAGGTGGATCTGACAAAGCGCAAGGATTCACGACTCTTGCCCATATCTTGATTGGACTCTTTACCTTTTACTTTGCACAAAATTTGATCAATGACGGCGCTCAATCCATTACTTCTGGTGGCCGCCTGATTCTTAATCAAGCATTTCCACGAACATTGCTCGTTCTTTCATCTGCAATCCGCTCCTTTTGGCAGTACTTGCCGACTATCCCTGTGTACATCGTTGTTGTTGTTCTCGGGAAGTTGTTTATCCCTGAAGCGAAAGTTCACTGGTTCTCTCTTGCTCTCCTCTGGGTACCTCTGGTCATCTTTTTCTTAGCAATAACAGCTTTTGGAATTGCCCTCTTCTTTGCCACCATGAATGTCTATTTCAGAGATACGACGAAATTGCTTTCTTACACCACGCGCATTTGGCTGTATATGTCGCCAGTTCTGTGGGAGCCAACTCGTTTGCATGGTTGGCATCGAGCAATCCTCTATATCAATCCTCTCGGGCCGGCGCTCTCATCGACATCTAATATTTGGATTGAAGGCAAAGCGCCTTCCCTCTCAATGATCTTAGGAATGGCCGCATGGGCTTTAGCGGCACTTCTCGTTGGCGCAACGTTCTTCATTTCAAGGGAGCGTGATTTCGCTGTCCGCATATAAACCAAAACCATTTACTCCGATGCCAGAAGAGCTCGCAGTAAGGATTGAAGATCTCTCCATCACATACAAGATAAATGTTGATACGAAGAAGACTTTGAAAAACGCGGTGATGCGCGCATCCAAAGGCGAAAAAGTGCGGATGCGCACAGTTGAAGCAGTGAAGCAGATGAATTTAGAAATCCCTCATGGAACCGTACTCGGCATTGTTGGAGCAAACGGAGCGGGTAAATCAACACTCATGCGATCGATCGCAGGAATTCTGCCTCCTACTGAAGGCCGCATTACTGTGAATGGAAAAATTTCTACTCTTCTGGCACTTGGAGTTGGCTTCAATCCCGCACTCTCTGGTCGTGACAATATTATTCTTGGCGGTCTTGCTTCTGGATTAACAAAAGAAGAAATTATGGCGAAGACGGATGAGATCTCAGCTTTCGCCGACCTCCCTGATGGTTTCATCGATATGCCGGTACGTACATATTCATCTGGAATGTATGGACGCGTAGCTTTTGCAGTCGCCGTTGCAATGACTCCAGATATTTTGCTACTGGATGAGGCGCTATCTGCTGGGGATGCCAAATTTAAAGAGAAATCATTCCTTCGTATGCGTGAATTGGTTCAAGAAGCTCGAACTATTGTGATTGTTTCTCATGCTCTTCAAACTGTTAAAGATCTTTGCACAGACGCCATCTGGATGCACAAGGGGAAAATCTTGGCTCATGGCTCACCAGATGCGATTACAGATCAATACTTGGATTTCCTCAATGTAGGGACTCTTCCTTCTAACTACGAAGATATGTAATTTCATGAGCATGAAAGTTGCAATGCTCACGAGCGCAGATGAAGTCTCTGACGCTCGCCTCCATCGCCTTGCGAATTCGCTCATTTCTGCAGGCATTTCGGTCGACATTGTTGCTTTAGGAAAATCGATCGACGCACCACAAGGTTCAACATTCTGGCGAGCGCCTGGTGGTAAATCTAAATTTGCAAGAGTTATTCGCGATATCTCAATTCCATTGATGGCCCGCGGAGATGTGTGGATCGTTCTTGCCCCAGATTTATTACCTACTGCATTTCTTATCGGAAAAATGCGGGGAAAAAAAATTGTCGCGGATGTACATGAAGACTATGTGAAGCTATTGCGAGATCGCGCGTGGGCTAAGGGTGTGATTGGGGTTCTAGCAAAACTGATTGCCCGCCTCGCCACTTTTGTCGCTGGACGGTGCGACCTCACAACTGTTGCTGATACACAAGTTCCGCCATTTAATCCGCGTAAACGTTTAGTGATTCGCAATCTTCCAGATAAATCCTTACTCACCCAAAGCAAAAACCCAGAAGGCACTCCGACGGCCCTCTACATTGGCGATGTACGAAAATCTCGTGGACTTTTTACAATGTTAGCTGCAGCAGAAAAAGCACCTGATTGGAATTTTGAAATAGTTGGCAATATCTCACAGGCGCATGCATTTGAAGTTGAATTATGGAAAAAAAATTCTCCCGCAGCTTCCCGAGTTCGATTTCATGGCCGTCTTGCTCCTCGCGCGGCTTGGAAGCTTGCAGAGAATGCATGGGTTGGACTCACTCTTTTAGAATCTACTCCGGCATTTATAGAAGCGATTCCAAGCAAACTGTATGAATATATGAGTTGTGGGTTGGCAACGATTTCAACTCCGCTTCCACGTTGTAAAGAACTAATTGAAAAATCTCGAGGCGGTGTACTTGCCTCTACACCAGATGATGTTGCCTCATTCCTGAATCGTTGGAGTTCAAATCACGATGAAATGAATGAACTACGTCGAAATGCCAGCAAGTGGTCAGCAGAAAATCTCGACAGCGAGCGCGAATATCTTCGTTTCGTTGAGGCGGTTGCCGAACTCTTATAGACTGCCGGCGTGAGTATTCGAGTCGCTCCCGGCGCAGATGTAGATCCCACCGCAACAATTGGCGATGGAAGTTCCATTTGGCATTTGGCCCAAATTCGAAATGACGTTCGCATGGGATCTAATTGCATTGTAGGTAGAGGCGCTTATGTCGGAAGTGGCGTCACCATGGGAGATAATTGCAAGCTACAGAATTATGCATTGGTATATGAACCTGCTGTTTTAGGTAATGGAGTTTTCATAGGACCAGCGGTTGTACTTACCAACGATCATTTTCCACGTGCAATAAATCCAGACGGTTCATTAAAGAGTGCTTCTGATTGGGATGCTGTTGGCGTGACCATAGGTGATGGCGCCTCCATTGGCGCACGAGCCGTATGCGTGGCCCCAGTCCGAATTGGCGCCTGGTCGCTGGTCGCAGCAGGCTCTGTTGTGACGAAAGATGTTCCAAATTTTGCGCTTGTGGCGGGTGTCCCAGCAAAAAGAGTCCGTTGGGTGGGTCGTGCAGGAGTTCCGCTGGAAGATATTGGAGATAATCGCTTCCGCTGCCCCGTCAATGGCAGTACCTATAAACAGCTTTCAGATTCAGAATTGATCGAAGAATCCACAAAGGAGTAGAAGTGATTCCTGCAGCGAAACCCATAATTGGTGATGAAGAGCGCGAAGCCGTTGATCGCGTTCTACGTTCGGGAATGATAGCTGGTGGGCCAGAAGTAAAAGCTTTTGAAGAAGAGTTTGCTCACACGGTTGGTGGTCGCCACTGCGTGGCTATGAACTCAGGAACATCAGGTCTTCATCTTGCGTTTATCGCTGCTGGAATTGAACGCGGAGATGAAGTAATTGTGCCTTCGTTCTCATTTGCTGCAACTGCAAACTCTGTTGTACTCGCAGGTGGGGTTCCTGTATTTGCAGATATTGACCCTAAGACTTTTAATCTCGATCCTGATCATGTCGAATCTCTGATTACAAATAAGACAAAAGCAATCATGCCTGTTCATCTATATGGCCATATTGCAGACATGGATCGCTTTGAAGAAATTGGCAAAAAGCACAACGTTAAAATCATTGAAGATTCAGCTCAGTCTCACCTAGCAAGCCTTAATGGCCGTAATGCAGGCGAATGGGGAATCTGCGCAACATTCTCCTTCTACCCCACGAAGAATATGACGTCAGGTGAAGGTGGAATGGTAGTAACTCCCGATGCTGAAATTGCTCGCATGTTGAGGCTCCTACGTAACCAGGGGCAAGAAATTCGCTATCAAAACGAGGTGGTTGGATTTAACACACGCATGACCGATATTCATGCAGCAATTGGTCGCGTCCAACTTGGCAAACTTGAAGGCTGGACTAAACAACGCGAAGCAAATGCGGCATTTCTTACAGCTGGACTCAAAGACGTAGTAACTCCTTACGTGCGTCCTGGTACGCGCCATGTTTACCATCAATACACAATTCGAATTCCAGGCGGGTCATCTGAACGACGCGATGCATATATGAAGGCGCTCGCTGATAACGGTGTTGGCTCGGGTGTCTATTACCCAACGCCAATTCATCGACTCAAGTCTTTTGGACTCGATCTTGATCTTCCACAGACCGAACTTCTCGCAAAGGAATGTGTCTCTCTTCCTGTACACCCTTCACTCTCACAAAGTGATTTAGAAACCATCGTTCAGGTTTCTAACGACGTCATCTCGAAGATATAAGGAAAATATAAGAGTGACAACAAAGACTTTACGCGCGGGCCTTGTAGGGCTCGGCATGATGGGGCGTCATCATGCTCGAGTTTTGGGCTCACTAGATGGTGTTGAACTCGTCGCAGTCTGCGATCCAATGGGTGATGCACACAATGTTGCGGGTGGAAGAAAAGTTTTCACAAAAGTTTCTGAACTTATTGCGGAAGGCATTGATTACGCGATGGTTGCGGCGCCTACAGCATTTCATGAAGAGTTGGCTCTGGAATTAGCTGCTGCGGGAATTCATGCGCTCATTGAAAAACCTTTGGCGGTCGATGTTGAAGGTGCAAAAAAAATAACAGCAGCTTTTAAATCCGCTGGACTTGTGGGAGCCGTTGGTCATATTGAAAGATATAACCCAGCGTTACAGCAGTTGCGTCACCGATTAGATAAAGGTGAACTAGGTGCGGTCTACCAAATTGCAACTAGACGTCAAGGGCCATTCCCTGCTCGTATTGCCGACGTTGGGGTCATCAAAGATCTCGCGACGCACGATATTGACTTAACCGCATGGGTTGCTCGCTCTCCATTTGTTTCAGTCTCAGCACAAACTGCACATAAATCTGGTCGCCCCCATGAGGATATGGTCGCAGCCGTTGGAAAACTTGAAAATGGAATTATCACCAATCACCTTGTGAACTGGTTGACTCCATTCAAAGAACGTCTCACCGTAGTCACTGGCGAACGAGGTTCGCTAGTTGCAGATACCCTCACTGCTGACCTCACTTTCTATGCAAATGCATCAGTAGATACACAATGGGATTCAGTCGCAGCATTCCGCGGAGTTTCCGAAGGGGATGTTATTCGTTATGCATTCGCTAAACCTGAACCACTTCGCACAGAGCATGAAGCATTTAGAGATGCTGTGCTCGGCGTGGATGGCGCCGTTGATCGTATAGTCACAATGGAACAAGGTCTTGCGACGGTTGCGGTTGCATCCGCAATGATTGATAGTTCAAAGAATTCGAAAGTAATTCAGCTCGATAAATAACGGAGATAAAGAATGAAAATTGCAGTCGTCGCTCTTGGAAAAATTGGATTGCCTCTTGCTGTGCAATTTGCCAAGAAGGGTCACCATGTCGTTGGCTGCGATGTTAATCCAAAGACTGTTGAGCTCGTCAACGCTGGCACTGAACCTTTTCCAGGTGAGGCACATCTTGGCGAATATATGAAGGAGGTCGTGGGCGCTGGCCTCTTACGTGCAACCACTGATACAACTTCAGCTGTTGCCGATTCTGAAGCAGTCGTCATCGTTGTTCCACTTTTTGTTGATGAAAATGGAGTTCCAGATTTCGGATGGATGGATGAAGCAACGGAAAAGATTGCTGCAGGCATCAAGCCTGGCACCCTCGTCTCCTACGAAACCACTTTGCCAGTTGGAACTACGCGCAATCGCTTCGCAAAAGCTTTAGAAAAAGGTAGTGGCCTTACTGCAGGTAAAGATTTCTCTCTCGTCTTCTCCCCCGAGCGCGTGCTTACCGGTCGAGTTTTTGCAGATTTGCGCAAATATCCAAAACTCGTCGGGGGAATCAATGATGCATCCACCGCTCACGGGATTAAATTTTATGAAGCTGTTTTAGATTTTGATGAACGCCCAGACTTAGCCCAAAGGAATGGAGTTTGGGATCTTGGAACATCTGAGGCATCTGAAATGGCAAAACTTGCAGAGACTACATATCGCGATGTGAATATCGCTCTTGCTAATCAATTTGCAATGTTCGCCGAAGGTGCGAATATTGATATCGCAAAAGTAATCGCAGCTTCCAACTCACAACCCTATTCGCACATTCATCAACCAGGCATTGCAGTAGGTGGACATTGCATCCCTATCTATCCCCGTTTTTATCTTTGGAATGATCCACAGGCAACTGTTGTGCGCGCGGCACGAGAAGCAAATGCAGCCATGCCAGCACACGCAGTATCGCTATTAAAAAATGCACTAGGAACATTGAGTGGCAAGAAAATTGCAGTGCTTGGGATTTCTTATCGCGGAGGCGTTAAAGAATCTGCTTTCTCCGGAGTCTTCGCTACGGTTGCGTCTCTTAAAAATGAAGGCGCAGAAATATTCGTTCACGATCCGATGTATACGGATGAGGAAATCACTCGACTTGGCTTTACTCCCTACGTACTAGGTGAACCAGTTGATGGAATGATTCTGCAAGCCGATCATTCTGAATATAAGAAGTTGGCATCCTCACAATTCCCAGGAGTGAAAGCAGTCGTCGATGGTCGCCGCGCTTTAGATTCTTCCGCCTTTTCAGGCGTTGATTTCCGCGTAATTGGTGCACCCGCTCGTTAACCTCTAAACTGCACACCTTGTTCGAAATACAACAAACACTCGCGGGAGTGGTGAAATGGCAGACACGCAGGTCTTAGGAACCTGTGCCTTACGGCGTGTGGGTTCAAGTCCCACCTTCCGCACTCGATCTCTTAAGTTCTTGAGATTGAATTAATCAATAATCACAGCACGAATTCTCATCTAAAGAGAATTTGTTTGTATCTCTCCTTGAAAAGGCTGCAAACTCCCCAAGTAATGTGTAGCCCAGAGATTCATATACTTTCTTTGCAGGTATGTTTGTAGCCAATACACCAAGTGCTACGTGCTTAGATTTCGACAAACCGATTTCAGTTGCAGCGGCGGTTATCAGCTTGCCTAAACCTTTATTTCGATGCACAGAGTGAACTCCTACTGAAGAGAGAACAATTTCACCTGACTGCCACTGACATAGTGCTGCAAGTGCCAGCAGCTCGTCTTTCTGCTGTATCGATACCCATGAGATAACTTCTTCGTTGCCACTTCTAACGGAAGAGTCAGGAGCATGCGTATCGATGAAACCATCAATTTCTTTACTGTCAGATATCACTTCAAAAATCAGATTGCTTGTTGATTCGATTAGATCAACTGGTTTTTTAAACTCACTTGAGGAGACTGCATAGGCATCCCATTCATGACGTGGTTGGTAAAAAGTTTGATATTTTTCTTTAGCAACGCGCGCAATTGAAAATGAATCCAACTCCGCAGTCACAAGCGGGTCTGAACCAATCGCGAGAGCGTAGATTTCGTCTCCACCGCGAATTGCCGTTATAGAAGAATTTTGAAGATATCCTGTAACAAAGTGCTTGCTCGGAATCCAGGTTTGAAATAGGCGAGGATCATAGCCATTTGAGACCGTCCACTCTAAGAGTTGATCAAAGCTATTAGTTTGATTCATCGAGTTGTTTTCTGCAGTCTATTCATCAAGATTCAAGTCAAGCGGCTAGTAAATCTCTTAACAGCGCTTCGACACGTATGCGGATCTCATCGCGAATGACTCTTACGGTTTCAATGTCTTGACCAGCAGGATCTTGTAAAACCCAATCCTCGTAACGCTTTCCTGGGAAGAATGGACAAGCATCTCCGCAACCCATTGTGATGACTGCATCACAGCGTTGAACATCTTCAGTTTTTAGAATACGGGGTTCGAATGAAGATATATCGATGCCAATTTCGCGCATAGCTTCAACTGCCACAGGATTAATGGAATCTTTTGGCGCAGACCCGGCAGATAAGACTTCAATGCGATCACCTCCCAGATGGCGCATAAAGCCTGCTGCCATCTGCGAACGGCCGGCGTTGTGAACACACACAAAGAGGACGGCTGGCTTGGTTGAAGTCATACGCTCATTCTGCCATTCAAACATTCGACATGAGACCTATTTCACTCGATCTTCAGGCATTGTTCACATAGGCAAGCTGTTGACCAATTGGCGACTTTTTTCGGTTTCCGAAAGACTTTGCCTTCTAACCTCTTCACCTCACTTCAATCAATGGGAGACACATGTCTGTGAACTCTGAAACTTCCACCTTGGATCCAGATCGTTGGCGCACACTTTTCGTGGTTGGCATATCCCAACTAATGATTGTTCTCGATTCTTCGATTATGAATATTGCTCTTCCACAAGCAAAACGAGACCTCGGCATTACAGACGCTAATCAACAGTGGGTTATTACTGCTTACACACTTGCCTTTGGCTCTCTCCTTCTTCTCGGTGGACGCATTGGAGATTTTGTTGGGCGTAAAAAGGTTTTGATTTTTGGCCTCGTTGGTTTCGCAGCAGCTTCAGCAATAGGCGGTATTGCTGCAACTCAAGGACAGCTTTTTGCTGCACGCGCACTGCAAGGTGTCTTCGGTGCAATTCTTGCACCAGCTGCACTGGCAATCATTTCTGTGACCTTTCACGAGCCCAAAGAACGTGCAAAAGCTTTTGGAGTAATTGGTGCGATTTCAGCAGGTGGAGCAGCAATCGGACTCATTGTTGGTGGAACGCTGACTGAATTTTTCTCATGGCGTTGGTGCTTGGGAGTGAACCTTCCGATTGCAATCATCGCCGCCCTGCTTGCACTTCGATTTGTACATGAATCTAAAGCTCCTGGAGATCGTTCTTACGATATTCCTGGGGTTATAGCGGCAACCGTTGGTCTCTTTGCACTCGTCTACGGCTTTAATCGAGCAGCAACCCATGGATGGGGAAATTCATTCACTCTGACTCTCTTTGCCGTGTCTGCCTTATTCCTCATCGGGTTTGTTGTCATAGAAAAAATGGTTCCCAATCCTCTTCTTCCACTTCGCGTAGTTACTGAACGCAATCGTGGTGGTTCCTATCTAGGCTCGATGGTGATTGGCGCTGGATTGTTTGCGATGTTTCTCTTCCTTGGCCTTTACCTACAAGTAATTCTTGGGTACAGCCCACTTCGGTCTGGTTTTGCATTCTTGCCATTCACAGCGGGAATTATCGTTTTTGCTGGAATTGCTTCCCAGTTGATGCCAAAGATTGGTCCAAAACCTTTAATGATTCCTGGATTAATCGCTGCGGCAACCGGAATGATTCTCTTGACCAGGCTGGAACCAACTTCTTCATATGTTGGCCATGTCTTGCCTTCCCTACTCATCATGTCGAGTGGCATGGCTCTTTGCTTCATTCCACTTTCTACTACTTCACTGCATAATGTTGGTACGCATGATGCCGGCGTTGCCTCTGCCATGATGAATACAAGTCAACAAATTGGAGGATCACTGGGTACTGCACTGCTCAATACTGTTGCCGCGACCGCTACTTCAAATTATGTAGCTGGACATATGTCTATGGGTGAAGCAGTAAAGGTCTATGGAATGGTTCATGGATTCACCGTCGCCTTCCAGGTAGGTGCAATTCTTTTATTGCTTGGTGCGGTCATTTTGCTCGCATTTATCAATGTCGGCAAAGAAGCTGTTGTTGAAAATGAAGGAGTCATACTTCATTAATCGAATTACATGGGTGGTGTCTGAAGCGCCATCACATGTATAGGTTCTGATATTCCTATCAGAACTCACTGAAGCAGAGGCCTCGGAATCTTTTCGGGGCCTCTGTTCTATTTATCGTTTCCTTCTACATCTCTAATCAAGCGGTGAATCTCTGCAGCAATCTCTTTTAATTCAGAAAGCTCTTTAGAGGCAATTGCTCGTGCTTCTTTAGCAAGTTCAAATTCACCTAATGAAGCCGTATGCGTTTCAGTAATCATCATTTCCACATTCTTGGAAGAAATATTTTGCCCCACCATTATGATGGAGAGTAAAACAAGTTGTAAGAAAGTTTGGGCCACCCATGAGACGAGCACCAGAATGTCGTGGCTTCTGATGGCAGAAGGCAAAGATAGAAGAGCGATAATTGCAAATGCATAGGCGCACCACATGGTCGCTACTCCTGAGGTGATTTTTGCGGCGAGAGCGTTGTTGAATGAGGTTATTTTCCCCACGATTCCCTCCATATCCCAGCGGATGTATAGGTGATTTCGGCGCAAGAGTACCCCTTTGGTGAGATCCAGATTCCACCCTAGACTGTCGCACTAGTCCGATTTTCTTTAAACCAGGACTGACGAAAAGGGAGTTGAGATGGCACGCAGAGGCTTTCTGGGTTGGGTTGGTTACAAAGGTGATGACCCTTCAACGGCGCAGCTTCCTGCAAAAAATCTCCCTACAGCTAATGCAACTATTTCAAATTCTGCACCAAGCAATGTTGCGCGTATTCGTGAGCTCGAGAATCAACTTGCCGAATTAAAAGCTCGTCGTGATATCACCGCACTGACTAAAGAAGAATTCGAAGTTTTAGCATCAGAAACTGCAATGTCTTTGATCAAGACAGCTCAAGCTCGTGAGGCAAAAGCGATTGCAACTGCGTCGAAAGCGATTGCCGAGAGCACAAAGTCCGCCCGTGATTTACTATCTCAAGCAGAAGCAAAGGCCAAATCTATTCTTGCTTCTGCTGAAGCTCGAGGACGAAAGTACCTCCAGGCGGCTGAAGATGATGCTCAAGATCGACTCAATGAAGCTACCTCACAAGCTGAATCTATGATTGCCAGTGCAGAGAAGAAAGCTGAGCAAGTAATCTCATCCAAGAAACGTGAAGCATCTTCGCTGCTCTCCGGTGCGAAAAAGGAAGCTGAGCAACTGGTCTCCGGTGCCGTGGGCGACATTGCGAACTATCGGTCTTGGCTCACGAGTGCAATTTCAGAAGCAGAGCGGCTGAATAGGATCCAACAACAATCCCTCAATGCAGCAGAGCAAGCCATAGAACAAACACGAAATCGCTTGGCGCAAGCATTCGAGCGCCTTGCCTCGTTGCAAACTGAAATTGATTCAAATCTTAATGACGATAACACTCCTAAAGCGCGTACATATTCGAAAAGCGCAAACTTAGCCGGCGATGAATTAGCCGAACGTCGTGCCAAGAAGAATTCTCAATCCAAGAAGCTCGTCAAGAATTCAAAGAGTACAAAGAAAAGCGTTAGTAAGAATCCTAAAAAAAGTTCTGCTCGTCGCTAATTACTCGATAGCTACAATAGAAAAGTAAGAATTATGTCGCGTCCTTCCCGCTACATCGCGCCGATCGATGGAATGCGGGCGATTGCTGTCATCGCCGTCTTGATCTACCACCTTGGAGTTAATTGGCTCCCGGGTGGATTTTTAGGTGTAGATCTCTTTTTCGTCATCAGCGGATACGTCATCACCCGCCTCATATTGGAATCCATTCAACATTCTGGCGGATTGGATCTTCGAGAGTTTTACTTGGCAAGAGTGCGCAGATTATTCCCGGCTCTCTTAACTATGATTGTGACCACTCTCTTAGCGATTGCGCTTTTTGCACCAGATGCTGCCAAGCGGTTTCTTGCCGACATACCTTTTGTACTTACTGGGACTAATAATTGGCGCCTTGTTGGTTTGCAACAGGATTATTTCCAATCCATGGGGAGACCTCCTCTACTACAGCACACTTGGTCTCTTTCGGTTGAAGCTCAGTTTTATCTCATTTGGCCACTAGTTTTGCTCGCTGCGCTGCGCTGGTTTGGTAAGAGCAATATCGCTCGAGTAGCCCTTGGAATTGCACTGGGCTCTGGCCTCGCTCTCTTCTTTCTATCGCTCAATATTGAAGAGGCGACAACATCTCGTGTTTCGCACATCTACTTTGGTTCCGATACACATTCGCTCGGATTATTTCTTGGCGCTGCACTTGCTGTTTCGTGGGCGCCTATAAACCTAACGAAAGATATTTCTCAAAGGGCCCAAGACTTTGTTGATTTTATAGGCGTCATTGGTCTTCTTGGTTTGCTGGCTACCTTTCTCTTTATCGATGAAACAAATCCCACTCTTTACAGAATTGCGTTTCCACTAGCTGCGATCTTTGGTTGTGCAATTCTGACCTCTCTTGTTCATCCTGCTTCTCGCTTTGCACCACTCGTTTCCAGCAAACTATTTCTATGGATTGGTGAACGTTCATACGGAATTTATCTGTGGCACTGGGTTGTACTTCAGCTCCTACGTCCCAATATCGACCTTAGAGGTTCGGAAATTGGAATCGGCGCTGTACGAATTTTGGTTACATTTGCACTCGCAGATCTCTCACTTCGATATATCGAAATTCCAATCAGGCGAGGCGAATTTGCTATCTGGTTGCGAGGATTGAAATATCGCACTAAGAAGGAACGCAGACGCTTGGAGCTTAAGCTCTACTCCCTTTCCACTTTTATCGCATTGGTGATTGTCTCCTCGACCGCACTCGCATGGAACCGTTCGCAGCATCTTCCAACTCACCCCGTAGCCACTCTGGCATCCAATATTGGAAATAGCGTCGGGATTTCTGAGGCTCCAGAAGGAATCTGGCTTACGGGCGACTCAGTAATTTTAGGAATCAAGAACAAGCTTGCAGAAAAATATCCACTTGCGCTGGTTAACGCTCGAGTTGGACGACAAATAGGTGAACTCATCGAGGTAGTTAAGAATGATCAACCACAGGTAAAGAACTCAAAAGTTGTCCTCGACATCGGCAATAACAACAAGCTGAGCCGCGAAGATCTAATCCAACTCTTTGAACTCTTGAAGAACCAACCCAAGATCGTGGTCGTCAATACGGCTGTCCCACGTGGTTGGCGTGAAGATAATGATCGCTTAATAGCCGAGATAGCTGCGAATTATTCTCAGGCAATTGTTGTTGATTGGAATTCACTCAGCACCAACCATCCCGAGTTTTTTGCAAGTGATGGTGTCCACCTCAATGATGAAGGTGGAAAAGTTTACGTGTCGGCGATACTTGAAGCTCTAAAATAAAAATGGCCCCACTTGTGCGAGGCCATTTATTTTTTAACTGTTATTAGGAATATTGACCTGGTAGGCCAAAAACTTTTCCTGCAGATGTTGTCTTATCGGAATAAACAGCAGAGATTCGGAATGAAGACCATCCATCCGTGCCATCCTTGGTGATATCGAGTGAGAGTTGGCTAGCTGGAACGGTGGAAATTAATTTCCAAGCTCCGCCATTTGCGCGAATCTCAACGTTGTAATTGGTTAAACCTGCAGCATCTGATGGAGCCTTCCAGAAGATTGTTGCGCCGGTTGAAGTGTAATGTGCAACGATTCCGACAGGAGCACCATGTGTTCCAGAAGTTGTCTCTGTCGTTGTTGCTTCAGAAGCTGAAGTTGATGGTGCTGCGCTTGCAGATTCAACTGGAGCAGATGATTGGGACTCTGCTGGGGTTGGAGTTGTTGACGAATTATTTGAGCCATTCTTTGAAACCACTGCAACTGCAAGCAAAACGATTCCAACAAATACCGCAAGTACTACACGACTTGAGGATTTTTGAGCAGGCTTTGTTGGCGTAGCTGCGACAGGCGCAGGCTTGGCAGAGACCGGAGCCACCTTTGTAGGCGCCGAAGAAATCTTGGATGTGGCGTTAGAAGGAACCGCTGGAATAACTACACGATCAATTGAAGCCTTCTTTACCGACTTCTTCGCACTCTTCTTAACGACAGCCTTCTTAGCAGTCTTTTTAGCAACTGCCTTCTTAGC
>CAYRJB010000003.1:0-20413 GCA_964424485.1 uncultured Actinomycetes bacterium | reverse complement strand
GCCTTCTTAGCAGTCTTTTTAGCAACTGCCTTCTTAGCTGACTTTTTAGCAACTGCCTTCTTAGCTGTTGCCTTTTTAGCAGTCTTTTTCGCAACTGCCTTCTTAGCTGACTTTTTAGCAACGGCCTTCTTAGCTGTTGCTTTTTTTGCGGACTTCTTGGCTGCCACTAGCACTCCTTGCGATCATGATGGCTGACTTGAAATTCAAGTTCTGACTACCCTGAAATTCTACCGGTTAGAGCTCTTTAATCAGAATTGGCAACATCGCTCGAAGCGCCTTTCCTCGATGGCTGATTGCATCTTTCTGCCTCGCGTCCAGCTCGGCCGAGGTTACATTCAGGCCTTCTGGGATAAAAAGTGGGTCATATCCAAAGCCATGCTCACCTCGTGGGGTATCAATAATCTGCCCGCGCATTTCACCGTGTTGGAATATTACCGCTCCGCTTTTTGCGTGGTGCGACGGGAAAGCCAGAGCCACTACACAACGGAATGCCGCACTTCGATCAATCGGTCCATTGGCTTCATGTGCATGTAGCTCGCGCAGCAGCTTCTCGTTATTTGCTTGATCATCACCATGATCTCCTGCAAAACGTGCAGAGAAAACCCCTGGCGCTCCGCCTAAAGCATCGACGAAGATTCCGCTGTCATCGGCAAGAGTGGCCTTACCGGTCAGCGCTGTAATAGCTCGTACTTTGAGTTCTGCATTAGCCTCAAGGGTTGTTCCTGTTTCTTCAACGTCTGGGGATTCAAAATCTAAAAGCGAGTAGACCTCGATATCGCTAGCAAGTTCAGCGAGCATCCTTTTGAATTCACGTACTTTTCCAGAATTCTTTGTAGCAAGAATTAATTCACGACTCACGCAAGTGACTTCTTTTGCAGAGCGCTCAATTGGTTACAACCGGCAAGTCCCAAATCAAGAAGTTGGTTGAGCAAAGATCTATCAAATGGGACTCCCTCTGCGGTCCCTTGAACTTCTACAAAATCCCCATCTCCTGTACAGACGATATTCATATCGGTATCAGCAGTTACATCTTCTTCGTAGCAGAGATCAAGCATCGGGACGCCATTGATAATTCCCACGGAAACCGCAGCGACCGAGCTTCGCAGAGGTTTACGGTCAGCAAGTACGTACCCGTTCTTTTTAGCCCACTCAATCGCATCAGCAAGAGCGACATATGCACCAGTTATTGCAGCGGTACGAGTTCCCCCGTCAGCTTGAAGAACATCGCAGTCAATGACAATTGTGTTTTCGCCAAGAGCATGCATATCAACAACAGCGCGCAAAGAACGACCAACTAAACGAGAAATTTCTTGAGTTCTGCCACCTAACTTGCCTTTTACCGACTCTCTATCCGAACGAGTATGGGTAGACCTAGGAAGCATCGCATATTCTGATGTAACCCAACCTTTGCCGGTGCCAGCAATCCATTTAGGAACTCCTGGGGTAAATGATGCAACACAGAGAACTCGAGTATTACCAAATTCGACCAGAACGCTGCCCTCTGCATTCTTTAGCCAATTTCTTTGAAAGGAAATTTGTCGTAACTCTTCCGGGCTTCTTCCATCTACACGCTTTGTCATGCAATACCTTTCTCAACTTCAACAACTTCTGGACCAAGAAATCTTCTAGCAAGTTTGGAGAATTGTTCGCTATCTCCCGTCGCGACGAAACGATAATTAGGTGTTGCGGAGGCGCTCTGAAGGAGGTCTTTTTCAACCAGGATGCGGTACAAATCTTTTGCGGTCTCTTCTGCGCTTGAAACTAGAGTGACGTTGTTTCCCATCACATATGAGATAACTCCTGTGAGAAGAGGGTAATGAGTGCACCCCAGAACTAAAGTATCAATGTTCTTATCTTTAAGAGGTTGAAGATAGCGTGATGCAATTTCAGTGATGGCCTTACCCGAAGTTTCGCCTCGCTCTACAAATTCCACAAACTCTGGACAAGCAGCCGAAGTTATTTCGAGTTCAGGTGCAATTGCGAATGCATCCAAGTATGAGCCTGAATCCACTGTGGCTTGGGTGCCAATTACTCCAATTTTTCCTGATCGTGTTGCTTGTGCGGCTCGACGTGCTGCCGGCTGAATCACTTCGACGAGAGGAATGTTGTAACGTTCACGGGCGTCACGTAGGGTTGCAGAACTTGCGCTATTGCAGGCGATAACAATCGCTTTGACCCCAGCTGCGACAAGAGAATCCATGATCTCTAGAGAGAATTCTCGTACTTCCGCTAGAGGCCTAGGACCGTACGGTCCGCGAGCATTATCACCTACATAAAGAATTGATTCGTGTGGCAATTGATCGATAATTGCACGAGCAACCGTGAGGCCACCAACGCCAGAATCGAAAATTCCAATTGGCGCATCCGCAGCTGACATGCGCTAACAGTATCGGATTCAGCGCATGGAGTTAACTTATGACTAACTCGAGAAGATTCTCCTGTAGGGCGCCGAGCCAAAAATAAACTGCATATATGCCTTTTTGTGGATCCTCATCTGGCATACCTTCGAATTTTTCATACGCATCGGCATCAATCCCAAGTCTGACAGATAGAGCTAATCGCAAATCATTAAGAACGCGAAGCCAGATTTCTGGCTCTGAAATCTCGATACTGCCAGCTTCTTCTTTATCGACCAATACCCCAAGTTGTTCTCGAACAGTGCGAAGTGCGCTCTGCTTATTCTTACGTAACGTAGGTTCCGTATATCTTCTGAAATCATCTGCTGCTTCGGGGTCTGCGTAAGCATTTGGGAGCAATCTTCTGAGAACAGGGTCTTCAGGTTGAGATATCTCAGTTGGCATCGCCATTAATTGGGCAAAAATGTCATCGCTTCCATAATGATGCTGAAAATCACCTTCGCCAAGCAACTCTAATAATTGCTCGGATAAGTTAATGAGAATATGTGATTCATCAATGAGTAATTGCAGAGATATAACTTGATCTTTTTTAAAAAATCTAGACACTAGATTTTGTCATCTCTCTGGAGAGTGGCCCACAAACCATGATCATGGAGAGCCTGAACAAAATGTTCCATCTCTTCTCTGGAGCCGGAAGCCACTACCGCCTTCCCTTCCAAATGAACTTTCATCATGAGCTCGTGTGCACGTTCTTTTGTGAATTTAAAAATCTTTACAAATACATACTCAACATAGCTCATAAGGTTAACGGGATCATCCCACACTATGCAGACCCATGGGCGATCGAGAATCTGTCCTACACTGATTTCAATTTCAGTCAGCGTTTGGGCCATCATGCTCCTCCCCTAGCGAATCAGAACTGTAACAAATTCTGAGGTAGACGCAACGAAACGTGAATCGGATGCTATTTTTGCCCTCACCTTTAACAAGCCTGGGTTCTTCTCTAGCAACGTCACTGAGAAGTGGCCTGTTGAATCTGAAGCAATTGTCTGGTTACTCGAGTCTCCTTCTATCGTGACAAGAACTTTTTCACCCGGTTCAACTAAACCAGTTAATACAAAGGGTTGATTTCGTTCTGCAAAATTCGGCAAAGATTTCCATGTGATTCGACGTGCCACTGAAATTGTAAGTTCACTTGATTGGGATGCAAGCCTCTCCCATGTTGCATCTGTGCTGACACGCGCTCGGGTATTTTCACTAAAGATAACTGAAAGAGGAATGACTCCATTTGATTGAGTTAAGAGAGATGCCAGTGGACTCCATGCTCCATTATTGGATGCCTGCGAGAACTCAGCCTTTGCCTCTACAGATTGAAGTGGACTTTTATCCTGCAGTGAAAATGTTCCCGTCAAAGTGACTGGTTCTCCATAGGTAATTGTCAGCACCGAGGAAGAAAGAAGTGCGTTGACAACGTCAGGAGCAATCGACTTTGCTATAGCGCGTATTGACTCAGTAGCAGCAGGATCTTCCATTCCTAGAGTCCACTGTGTAACGCCACCTAATCTGTACTTAGCAACCAGACCGGCGCGAAGAGCGAAGCTTTGAGCATCCTGAAACCAAGCTACTCGAGTAGCTGTGCATTGAGTTGCTAGTCCTGTGCTTGTATAACCCGAATAGGTTTTTTGATATGTGAAAGTACTCTCGCCAAATTTAGCTTGATATACAGGCGTCGCGTTATTGGCTTGTGCCAAAGATGCTGCATCGCGCATTACGAATGTTGATGCCGAAGCTCCTACCTTCACACTTGAGGTGTAATTAATAGGTGTATAAGGACATACGCCAGATACCGCAGTTACCCAATCTCTCCCATATCCTGGCAAACCAATAAATACTTTGGATGCAGGCATGACTTTTGTTGCCCATTGAACAGCCTGCTCAACCCATGTAATCGGTCCTATCGGGCCCGGAGCGCTTGTTGAATAATCGTAGGTCATGATGCGCAAACGATCGATGTCGCTCGCAACTTCCTGCCACGCATATACGTAATACCCTTTTTTTCCACTCGTGGGATCGAAAGCCACGGGAGTGGTCATTGAGAGCACTTTATTGTTTGCATGCAATTTGTTGGCCAGGACTTTAATAAAAGCTATCCAGCGAATTTTCGTAGTATCCCAAGATGTATTCGGATCTATGAAGGCAAAATTTTCAAAGTCAAGATCGATGCCATCAAAGTTATTTTTCAAAACGAAATCGACAATCGTGGATGAAACTGTATCTCTACCCGAAGTATCTGCAATAAGGCTCGAAAGAGTGAGAGTTCGCATCTTTCCAGTGGCCGCGTCGCGCGAAGAAGTTCCATCAGTCAAAGTTGGAATGATTGAATATCCAGCTAATTTTAATTGATTAAGCGCATCAGCAATCGGCTTGCTTGGATTTGCCGGAGTATAAAGATCCTCAATTTTGGTCGCAGAATCAAGTTGATACCAAAATGGCATCACCTCTTTAATTAAATCGCGATTATTCAGTGCGCTATCAAGACCACCATTAGTTTTCCCTGGTGAGGAAAATGTTCGATAGTAAGGAATCCATCCAGTAAGTATCTTGCGTGGAGGGTTCTCTGCTCGAGCCGGCAGAACGAAATTCACCGCCATCAGCGAAGCTAACACCGTAAGTGTTATGAAAAGGGAATGTGGTTTTCGTAATTTCACTGGTTATTTGAATCCGAATTATTATCTTTTCCGCCAGGTAAAGAAGCGTAAAGCTCCTTGCAAGTTGGGCAAATGGGGAATCTCTCGGGATCACGCGTTGGGATCCATTTCTTCCCACATAATGCCGTGACAGGTGTACCAGTTACTGCCGATTCAACTATCTTCTCTTTTTTTACATAATGCGAGAAGCGTTCATGATCTCCTGGTTCTTGAACTTCGGTTTGCTCGCGAGTGAGGAGATCTCCGTCAGTTTCAAGCCCATTGTTGGTGGAGATTCCAAACCCCAAGCGGCGAGAAAATAAACCCATGCCACGAAGTTTATCCCGTAGAATTTACAGATGAAGGACTTGCTACGAACCGCAGACTTGAGTCGCGAAGATGTTGAACTCTTACTTGAAACAGCCGCCGAGTTTGCTAAAAATCCATTCCGCAATACGGACACTTTGGCAAACCGCACCGTAGCCGTCTATATGACAAAGCCTTCAACAAGAACACGCCTCGCCACCGAGACTGCAGTTGCTCATCTTGGCGGGAACTCGATGTTCTTGCGTGGTGACGACTTGCAAGTTGGCAGAGGTGAAACTATCGCCGATACTGCCCGCATCATCAGCGGGTTTGCTTCAGCACTTGTCGTGCGAACTTTTAATCAGAGTGACGTCGAGGAACTTGGACATTGGGCAAGCATTCCAGTATTAAATGGTTTAACTGACGATGATCATCCAACGCAGCTCCTGGCTGATTGGGTCACCATTCGTGAAGTTTTCGGTAAAGATATTGCAGGCAGAAAATTTACTTATCTAGGTGATGGAAACAATATGGCCCATGCCTGGCTAACAATGGGAGCGATACTCGGCGCACATGTCGTTGCAGCAACTCCCGAAGGTCCGTGGGCGCCAAATGCTGAAGTGGTGAATTCAGCAAAAGAAATTGCATCTAAGACCGGCGGTAAAGTTGAAGTAATACATGATCCAGAATCAGCCGCAAAGGGAGCATCAGTTCTTTACACAGATGTTTGGATGTCTATGGGTGATCCCGAGAGCGAAAGAGCTGAGAAACTAAAGGCACTGACACCATTTACAATTAATTCAGCATTGATGGCTCTGACTGAATCTGATGGAATATTCATGCATTGTTTACCTGCACATCGCGGAGAGGAAGTTACAGCCGAAGTTATCGACGGCCCACGATCAGTTATTTGGCGAGAGGCTTTCCATCGTCGCACTACTATCCAGGCCGCGCTTTACCACCTTGTACGCGGTGAGCTTCAAGGCCGAAAGTAGTAACCCACATCTCAGGGCTATCTCTTATCTACTCTTGTCACTTCTACTGATTTACGCGTGAATTCACAGTGAGCCCAAAATAGCCTCCCTTTTGTTGAGTTTTCTGTTCTACAGCACAAGCAATACGAGTAAGTTTTCCATGTGCGAATTTCCGTGCCTAAAGAAACTCGTCCCGGAGAGAAGCGGGTAGCTCTCGTCCCGGACATCATTTCCAAACTCACTCGAGCAGGTCTCGAAGTAGTCATTGAATCTGGCGCAGGGATTGAGGCCCAATTTTCTGATTCTCAATTCACTGCAGCCGGTGCAACAGTTAAGAGCGGTAATGTGATCAGCGATAGTGATATCGTCGCAAGCATTCAGCCATTAACACCTGATCAGATGAAGACCCTCAAAAAGGGAACCATCACAATCTCATTCTTATCACCAACCACTGCGGCCGATTCCATTGATGCGGCTGCAGCTGCCGGCGCAACGGCTCTCTCATTGGAACTTGTGCCACGCATTTCACGTGCACAATCAATGGATGCCCTCACCTCACAGGCGCTGTGTGCTGGCTATCGTGCGACGCTTGCAGCAGCCGAACTCTCTCCTCGCTTCTTCCCATTATTAATGACAGCTGCGGGAACAGTAACTCCAGCAAACGTTGTAATTTTGGGTGCAGGAGTAGCAGGATTGCAGGCAATTGCTACTGCTAAACGATTGGGCGCAGTCGTGAGCGCATACGATGTTCGTCCGGCTTCAGCAGATGAAGTGAAATCAATGGGAGCGAAGTTCATCACTCTGGAACTTGAAGCTCTTGAAGGTAGCGGTGGATATGCCCGCGAAATGACAGAGGAGCGCGCTGCAAAACAACGAGAGCTATTGACTCCATACATCGCAGCAGCAGACGTTCTTATCACAACGGCTGCGGTACCAGGACGTCCCGCACCTCGCCTAGTTACCGCTGAAATGGTTTCTAAAATGCAACCTGGATCTGTCGTTGTCGATCTCGCATCAGAATCCGGCGGAAATGTTGAAGGCTCTATCGCAGGCGAAGTGATCACAACATCGAATGGAGTAAAGATGTGGGGTGGCAAAGACGTTCCATCACAATTGCCCTATCACGCATCCATGCTCTTCTCTCGAAATGTCGTCAACCTTCTTATGTTGATGGTGAAAAAGGATGGCGAAGTTACAACAGTTGCTGCTGATTTCAGTGATGAAATTATCGATGCATCTTGCGTTGCCCATAACGGATCTCGTCGCAGCCCAGAAGGGAAGAAATAAATGACTTCGATGGCTATTTTGACAATCTTTGTACTTTCGATTTTCGTAGGCTTTGAAGTGGTTTCAAAAGTTTCAACCACACTCCATACACCCTTGATGTCCGGTGCAAACGCAATTCACGGAATCATTTTGGTTGGCGCCATTATGGTGGCAGATAAAGCAACCAATACTCTAGAAACCACATTAGCGATTTTGGCGGTCCTCTTGGCGACTATCAATATGGTGGGCGGATTCGTAGTTACCGATCGAATGCTTGAAATGTTCAAGGGCAAAAAGAAGGAGGCGTCAAAGTGAATAGCAATCTCTATGACGTACTAGGACTTTTTGTTGCTGTGGCATTCATCCTTGCTCTTAAAGGCTTATCAGCGCCTAAGAGTGCCCGACGTGGAAATCTCATAGGTGCTGCTGGAGCAACTCTGGCAACCGTGATGGTCTTTGCTCGTCCTCTTGGTAGCGATGAAAACGGTGTCCGCTATACACACCACAACACACTTCTTATCGTCATCTCAATTCTTGTTGGTGTATTAGTTGGAGTACCTGCTGCAAGAAAAATTCAAATGACTTCAATGCCACAACTTGTTGCTCTCTTCAATGGCGTTGGTGGAGGCGCAGCTGCACTAGTAGCTATTGTTGAATATCTCAATCTAGGCGAACAAGCATCATCGGCAGAAGTAGTTGCAACTGTCTTTACGGTAATTGTAGGTTGCACTTCATTCTCCGGATCGGTTATTACATTCTTGAAACTTCAAGAATTGATGACAACTCGACCTGTTGTATTCCCAGGTGGAAGATTTGTAATTGCGGCAACTCTTGCAGGTGTGCTTGCATCTGGTGGCTGGACTATTGCTTCTGGTGGAAATACTCCGCTGCTCGTAATGGCAGGACTTGCCCTCCTTTTCGGTGTGCTCTTTGTTTTGCCAGTCGGTGGAGCAGATGTTCCTATCGTTATCTCACTACTCAATGCATTTACCGGTCTTACAGTTGCTGCAAGTGGCTATGTGCTTCAATCAACGCTACTAATCGTTGCAGGCACTTTAGTTGGAGCTTCAGGAACTATTCTGACGCGCTTGATGGCAGAGGCTATGGGTCGATCTCTATTTGGAACTCTGTTCGGTGCATTTACCGCCAAACCACAGGACACAACTGGAGTTGCAGAAAATCGCCCAGTTAAATCAGGTTCACCTGATGACGTTGCGATTCTCTTGAATTACGCACAAAGAGTTGTCATTGTGCCTGGTTTTGGTCTCGCAGTTGCACAAGCACAACACACAGTTCGCGAACTTGCAGATCTACTAACTAGCAAAGGTGTTGATGTTGCATATGGAATACATCCAGTCGCAGGACGCATGCCAGGACATATGAATGTACTTCTTGCGGAGGCAAATGTTCCGTATGAACAACTTGTCGAAATGGAAGAGATTAATCCAACGTTTCCACAAACGGATGTTGTTTTAGTAGTCGGTGCAAACGATGTGGTCAATCCTGCTGCGAAAACAACCCCTGGTTGCCCTATTTATGGAATGCCTATTCTCGATGTTTCTCTCGCAGGTAACGTGATCTTCCTTAAGCGGTCGATGAGGCCTGGGTTTGCTGGCATAGAGAATGAACTTCTGTATGAAGCTAAGACAACTTTGCTCTTTGGCGATGCTAAAGATTCGCTTACTAAAGTTGTCAGTGCTCTTAAAAATCTCTAGATCATCACTAAAAAAGCCCCGCGTTGCGGGGCTTTTTTAGTTTATAGATACTTATTAAAGCTTTCGCAGTTCTGGGTAATGAATTACTACAGCTTTCCAAATGTCTCCTGCTTCGAATCCCATGTCGAGAGCTTGATTGATGGTTTGGCCACCTAACTCTGCTAAAACCATATCTTGTGCAAAAGTGTCAGAGTCAGAAAATGCCTCGCTTAGTTTTGAACGTAATTCTGTAATGCGCATCTCAAGCCTTAAATTACTTGGCTAATGCGAGAAGCTTGAAGACGGCTCTGATCATCACTGAGCGGAGAAGTGATCTGTCCAAGAATCCATCTCAATATTAAGCCGACTGAAGTCTCATCATTTCCAAATATTTCAGCCAAGTATCTATGGACCTTAATCCATAATGGGTGGCCTGTGACAGTCGTCAAGGTGACAATGTCATCGTGATCAGTCTCAACCATCTTTGCCAGTGCTTCATCCTCAGATATTGCACGTGAAAGCTGATAGAGAGCTTTTTCGCGACTTCCGGCATTTCGAGCAAGTTCAAGCAGCCTGTCAATTTCAAATTCCACTACCGCAACCATCATTTCTTCTTTATCGGCGAAGTGGTTGTAGATAGTCGCCCGAGAAACTTCTGCGCGCGCAGCAATATCCAACATATTTGATTCGTACGAGCCAACCTCTGTGATGACAGTCTTAGCACCCATAAGAATGGATTCGCGTGAACGAGAAAGAGAGGCCATAGTAAGAGTTTAAGAAAACTTAAGCAGCAGCTTCGTCGACCACAATCAAAGTTGGAACTTCAGAAGCCTTGATTGTAAGTGAAACCTGACTCATCACTGTTGCAAGTGAAAGATCTAAGGCGAGGCAAATAGCATTGATAAGTTCGGAGGAAGCTTCTTTATGTCCACGCTCAACCTCTGAAAGGTATCCAAGTGAAACACGAGCGCTCTTTGCAACTTCACGCAAGGTACGACCCTGCTCAATGCGCGCAGTACGTAGCGCAGAGCCGAGATGGGTGCGAAGCAAAGTCATGGGGTAAGAATACGCTCTAAAGTGGCAATTGCGCTCTCTATTGTTGCGTGCCTTACAGCACTTCGATCACCTTTAATAGCCAATTCGAAGGCAATTGTCTCTTTTTTTGAAGCAATTGCAATCCAGACAGTTCCTGCCTTTTTTCCATAGGCCGGACCTGGCCCAGCAACTCCCGATGTTGCAATTCCATAATCGCTGCCAAAATCTGACCTTATTTCCTCTGCCATTTTTCGCACAACGGATTCACTGACCGAACTCTCTTTCTTTAAGAGAGTCGATGAAATTTTAAGTTTCTTCCTCTTGATTGAATCAGAATAGGCCACCACTCCACCCAGAAAAACTTCTGATGCACCAGGAACCTCGGTAATTACATGTGCTAATCCACCACCGGTAATGGATTCAACAACGGCAATAGTTTTCCTGGCGCGTTTTAATTTCTTTACCAGCACTTCTGCCTTCAATGCATTAGCCATTTCTCAATCCATTTCTTTGGATTTTTCGAATTGTGAGAACATAATCAATCCCCGTAAAGACGGTAAGCACAACGGCAATAGTCATAAAGATATCTCGTGGCAACACGAGCCAGGTTGGAAGAGGCAATATATAAAAAAGTAAGCCGAAACCTTGAAAGAGAGTTTTGGCTTTGCCTCCCCTACTCGCTGGAACCACAACAGTTCGAATTATCGTCAATCGCATGATGGTGATCCCAATTTCACGAACTAAAATAAGAATTGTTACCCACCACCAGAGTCGATCCAGAATAGAAAGACTGATGAGCGCTGTACCAACTGCAATTTTGTCAGCTATAGGGTCCATAAATTCACCAAAAGGAGTAATCTGTTTTCTACTCCTTGCAATACGTCCATCTGCAAAATCTGTCATTCCAACAGCAAAAAAACCACAGAAGGCAATAAATTGCCATGTTGTATTTGTTCCATGGTCTTTAAAGAGTGCATACGTACAAAATGGCACTGCCAAAATTCTTACGAGAGTGAGAAAGTTTGGAAGATTGATATTGCTCATAGAGCCTCAGCAATTAAATCGGCACCCATAACATCTGTAACAATTGCATCAACATACTGTCCTGCCGAATAACGGTTTCTTCCGCGAATAAATGTGGAGCCATCCACTTCAGGCCCCTGATGATCTGCACGACCTTCTTGCAATTCTTCATCTTCAATAAGAACGCGCACCCTCTCGCCGATTCGTTCTTCAGCTCGTTGTTGCAGAAGTTCATCTACCAAGGTAGATAGCCCTTCGACACGGGTGCGTATTAGATCTTCATCAACTTTATTCTCTAACGTCAAACCTTCTGTTTTATCCTCGTCAGAGTAGCCAAATACTCCAATCGCATCGAGGCGAGCGGCATTTATGAAATCTACAAGCTCTTGGTATTCCGCTTCGGTTTCACCAGGGAACCCAACTATAAAGTTTGATCGAATCCCTGCTTCGGGGTGTAAGGCGCGAATCTGTTCAATGAGATGAAGGAATTTCTCACCATCACCAAAACGGCGCATGCGACGAAGTACAGTCCCACTTGCATGTTGGAATGAGAGATCAAAATATGGCACAACCTTCTCTGTTGAGACCATTGCCTGAAGGAGGGAGGGCCTAATTTCAGCTGGTTGTAGGTATGAGAGTCGAATTCGCTCGATTCCATCGATAGATGCTAATTCTGGAAGTAATTTCTCCAAGACTCTGATATCACCTAAATCTTTTCCATACGAAGTGGTGTTTTCTGAGACAAGAAATAGTTCGGAAACACCTTCCCCAGCAAGCCAGTGCGCCTCCTCGAGAATCTCTGTAGGACGCCTACTGACAAAAGAGCCTCGGAAGATTGGTATCGCACAAAAAGCACAACGTCGATCGCATCCAGTTGCAATTTTCAATGGTGCAAGTGGGCCGCTCTCAAGTCTGCGCCGTGGGGCTTGTGCGGTTGTCGATGGCTGGCGTTCGATTGGGGTAACTGGCAAAAGTGCACGACGATCCTTCGGTGAATGTGCTTCGACATGTCCTCCGCTTAATATCGTATTAAGCCTAGAGCTAATATCAACGTAGTCATCAAAGCCGAGAATGGCATCTGCTTCCGGAAGGGCTTCGGCAAGCTCTTTGCCGTATCGCTCTGCCATACATCCAACGGCTACGACAGCCTGTGTTGTTCCATGCCCTTTAAGAGAATTCACTTCAAGAAGAGCATCAATCGAATCTTTCTTCGCTGATTCAATAAATCCACACGTATTAACTACTGCGATTTCGGCTTCTGCCGGATCTGAAACTAATTGCCATCCATCAGCTGCAAGACGGCCTGCGAGTTCTTCAGAATCGACTTCATTGCGAGCACATCCCATTGTCAGGACTGCAACGGTTCGCTTGCTCATTGAAGAGAGGATACCCGAGCTGTGGGCTGAGTGTTAAAAAAAGTTATCGCTTTTGGGTAACAACGACTGGATCAGCTCCTGGAGTGAAGCGCAGTCGCACAACTTCTCCAGCAGATCCAACACTTGGCATAGTTTTTCCATCCAAAGTGACCTGGACCGCACCTGCATTTCCTAGCGTCACATTGAGATTATTCATGGAATCAAAGGTTCGGGATTCTCCACTTTTTAGGAGTCCACTAAAGATCTCTGTGCCAGTGCCATCGCCAACCCAAAGCCACGAAGAGGCAGACCCTGCGGAAATCACGAGGCCTTTTGATGAAGCAATCGAGTTAGCTTGTTGAGTCGGAAGAGAAATATCTGCCGTAGTTGCAGAGGATTTCTTGCTGCTTTGGGTTTTCTGGGAAACCTTTGTTGTTGACTTGATAACTGAGGCAGCAGACGGAATTACAATAAATCCACCAACGATAACTGCAGCGACTGAGGCCATAAATTTATAAGAAACTTTATGTGTAGTACGCGCAGGTCTATTTGTCGTTGCATTATTTTCTTCAAGTAATTCAATCATGGGGCGACTATCATCGCCAATACATTTTTCAAATTCAGCAACGAGCAAATCGATATCTGCTCCTATCACCTTTGCGATTGTGCGGATATGAGCACGCGCATACGCAACACCACCAGCAGCCTCGAAGTTTTCTGATTCAAGTGCTTTAAGTAAGGCAACACGAATGCGAGTCTTCTCTGCAATTTGCTCAAGAGAATATCCGGAAGTTTTGCGAGCTTCGCGGAGCGCAGTTCCTAGTGACACTGTTCAGCCTTATCTTGTAGGGGAGGGAGCTAAGGCTATGCGAGATAAAGCCATGTTAACAACCCGGGAAGACCCCTTATCAACCCACATAGGCGTGAATCACCCATCAGGCTCCCCCATGATGGCCTTAGATGGAGCTAGAGATTGCCTTGTATCTGCTCAAGAATTTCCGGCATTTGTTCAGAGTTAATGAGTACTTCTCTCGCCTTAGATCCCTCTGATGGACCAACAATTCCACGACTCTCCATCAAATCCATCAGGCGACCTGCTTTAGCAAAACCTACTCGCAACTTACGTTGCAACATTGATGTAGAGCCAAATTGCGTACCAACCACTAGTTGAATCGCTTGGAGGAGCAGGTCCATATCATCACCAATATCATCTTCAATAACACGAGATTTCACCGGCGCATTGAGATCAATACGATAAACGGGTTGGAGCTGTGATTTCACATGATTGACAATAGCTTCCGCTTCCCGCTCGGAGACATAAGCACCTTGTATTCTCACTGGCTTACTCGCGCCCATAGGCAAGAAAAGTCCATCGCCTTGTCCAACCAATTTCTCAGCTCCAGGCGTATCGAGAATAACTCGCGAATCCGCCAAGCTAGAGGTTGCAAATGAAAGTCTGGAAGGGACATTTGCCTTAATGAGACCAGTAACAATGTCAACAGATGGGCGTTGAGTTGCAAGTACTAAATGAATACCTGCTGCTCGAGCAAGCTGAGTAATGCGAACAATCGATTCTTCAACTTCACGCGCGGCCACCATCATAAGATCTGCGAGCTCATCCACAATGACCAATAAATATGGATAAGGTTCCAAAATTCTTTCACTGCCAGCCGGTGGCTTAATCTTTCCTGCTTTTACCGCTTTATTGAAATCATCAATATGCCTAAAACCAAAGTGGGAAAGATCGTCATATCGTTGATCCATTTCGCGTACTACCCACGCAAGCACATCAGCTGCTTTCTTTGGATTTGTAATGATTGGAGCCATTAAATGTGGGATACCTTCGTATGCGTTCAATTCGACTCGCTTAGGGTCAATCATGACAAGACGAACTTCATCCGGAGTGGCTCTCATCAAAACTGAAACGATCAAAGAATTAATCATTGAGGACTTACCTGCACCCGTTGCGCCAGCAACTAGCAAGTGAGGCATCTTTGCAAGGTTTGCACAAATAAATGCACCTTCAACATCCTTACCCAGTGCTACAACCATAGGGTGCGGATCTTGCGCCGCAACAGGTGCTCGCAAAACATCACCAAGATAGACAATTTCACGATCCGTATTAGGAATCTCAATACCGACAGCTGATTTCCCTGGAATAGGCGAAAGGATGCGAACATCACTGCTTGCAACCGCATAGGAAATATTTTTTGTCAAAGCAGTGATTGCTTCTACTTTCACGCCTGCACCCAATTCAACCTCATAACGGGTGACGGTAGGCCCACGCATAAAACCGGTGACTTGTGCTTCCACTCCGAATTGCTCAAAGACTTGAGTGAGTGCTGCAACAACAGTGTCATTTGCCTTGCTCTTACCCTTGCTCGCAGCTCCCGCTTTCAAAAGATCAAGCGATGGAAGAGTGTATGGGGTATCTGCAGATAAAAGGAGTTGATGTGCTGGTCCTTCAGGAGTTGGAAGTTTCTTGATTGCAACAGTTGGAGCGGGTTCACTTCGAGGAATCTCGACTGTAAATTCTTGATCGAATTCGGCTTCGTCAATCTCTTCTTCAGGTTCTACATTTGAGAAATCTTGGACAAGAGGGGTGTCGAAAGCTGGGGTTTCACTTATCTCAAAATCCTCATCCTCTGAACGCGAAGCTCGCGCATCAGCAACGCGAGATCGAGACCAGTGAAGTAGAGAATTAAGCCGCTCCATCACTCGACTCACTGGCGTAGCGGTAACAATCAAAATTCCAAAAAATAAAAGTAAGAGGAGAATCGGAACAGCCAAAATAGTTGTCATGATGGCAACGAGTGGCGTAGCTACTGCGTAACCTAGCCAACCACCCCCGCCTTGCATCGCACTCTTCCCTGTATCTCCAACCGAACCGTTGAAAATATGTGCCAAGCCCGTAACTGTTAAAAGAAGAATTATCGTGCCAATAGTGATGCGGCCAGTTGCGCGTGATTCATCAGGTGTTCTGAAAAGTCTGAATGCAAAGTAAATAAAAAGTATGGGGGTTAGATAGGCAATACGGCCGAATCCACCAAATGTCGCGGCTCTTACGCCATTGCCTAATGCATTGTGAAGCTGAAACCAAGTACCAGAAGCACTTACCAAAGAAAAGATCACTAGTAGAAATGCAAAGCCATCGCGATGATGTTCTGGATCTAATTCACCAGCGCTCCTAAATACAAAGCGGATGGCGCTGCCAATTCCCTTGGCAATAAGACGCCAAACACCGGTCAACGTCCTAACAAACAGACCACCGGTTTTAGCACCAGCGCTAGATTTTTTTCTTTTCTTCTTTGCCATAACCTTCTTAGCCTAAAGAAGAGTTCTAATTACAAGGGCGAGGCTCGCCGGAATAGGTGTGATTAGACCTCAATCACAACAGGGACGATCATTGGTTTTCTACGATGTTCTTCGCCCACCCAAGACCCAATAGTTCGGCGAACAACCTGTGAGAGTTGATGCGTACCATTCATTCCATTTGAAACAGCTTTGCCAAGAGCCTCTTCGATTTTGACCTTTACCTCATCGAACATCGCCGTGTCTTCTGTGAATCCTCGCGCATGGATATCTGGTCCAGCAACAATTTTTCCACTTTGCGAATCAATAACTGTAATGACCGAGATAAATCCCTCTTCGCCGAGGATTCTCCGATCCTTCAATGAATTCTCGGTGATCTCTCCAACCGTTTGACCATCAACGTAGATGAAACCAACAGGTACCGATCCAGCAACATCGACATATCCATCAGCTACATCTACAACGATTCCATTCTCAACAACAATTGTGTTTTCACGAGGAACGCCGGATTGAATTGCAAGTTCAGCATTGGCTCGCATATGACGCCATTCACCATGAATAGGCATAACATGTTTTGGCTTCACTATGTTGTAGCAGTAAAGGAGCTCTCCTGCCGCAGCGTGACCTGACACATGGACGAGGGCGCTACCCTTATGAATTACGTTTGCCCCAAATCGAACTAGTTCGTTAATAACTCTAAATACCGAATTTTCATTTCCGGGTATGAGAGATGATGCTAGGACAACCGTGTCACCACGTCCTACCTGCACAGGATGATCGCCATTCGCCATGCGTGATAGCGCTGCCAATGGTTCGCCCTGTGATCCGGTAGAGATCAAAACAACTTTATCGCCATAGTCATCAATATTTCGTGCATCCACGAGGAGACCTTCAGGCACCGATAGGTAACCAAGCTCTTGCGCAATTGTCATATTGCGAACCATTGACCGTCCAACATACGCGACTTTGCGATTGTGCTTAACTGCCATGTCTAATACTTGTTGAATACGATGTACGTGAGAAGAAAATGAAGCGACGATGATTCGCCTCTCGGTCGCTTCAAAAACGCGATCCAAAGTTGGCAAAATATCTCTTTCAGCAGTTGTGAAGCCTGGTATATCTGCATTGGTGGAATCGGTCATGAAGAGATCGATACCTTCGCTGCCCAGTCGAGCAAATGTAGGCAAATCTGTTACCCGACCATCTAGAGGTACAAGGTCCATCTTAAAGTCACCAGTATGCAAAATGTTTCCGGCTGGAGTCTTAATAGCGATTGCCAAAGCATCTGGAATTGAGTGGTTGACTGCCACGAATTCGAGAGTGAATGGACCCACTTTTTCTTGCATTCCCTCTTTCACCATCAACATATTTCCTGTGATACGACGCTCTCTTAGCTTCGCCTCTGCAAATGCAAGCGTTAATTGGGAACCGATGATCTTTATATCTTCTCTTTCACGCAGTAGATATGGAAGTGCACCGATATGGTCTTCGTGGCCATGCGTAAGTACTACTGCCTCGATTTCATGCATTCGCCCTTCCAGATAAGAAAAGTCAGGCAAAATTAAATCGATACCTGGTTGATTCTCTTCGGGAAAGAGCACTCCGCAGTCAACGATGAGCAATCTGCCTTCGTACTCAAAGACAGTCATATTGCGACCAATTTCACCGAGCCCACCAAGTGCAACGATGCGAAGAGTTTGCTTCGCTAATCGTGATGGATAAGGTAAATCTGGGTGGGGGTGGTTCATGCCAATTTCACGCCACCAGCAATGAGATCTTCACGCAATTGTTTCTTCTGCGCATCGGTCGCATCGACGAGTGGTAAGCGTGTAAATCCTCCAGGCAATCCCATCATAGAGAGGGCTGCCTTAGTCATAATCGCACCTTGAGTGCGGAAAGTTCCCGTGTAAACAGGTAGAAGTTGTTGGTGAATTTCTAAAGCTCGAGCCGCATTTCCAGCAAACCAAGCATCTAACATCTCACGGAGTTGTGCTCCAACCGTATGGCCGCACACTGAAACAAATCCCACTGCGCCGACTGAAAGAGATGGAAGGTTGAGCATGTCATCTCCGCAATACGCAGGAATGCCGGTACGTGAAATAACCCAAGAGAGCGCACCTGTATTGCCCTTGGCATCTTTGAGAGCCGCGATTTTTGGATGTTCAGCCAAGCGACAAATTGTCTCTGTTTCAATTTCAACACCTGTGCGTCCAGGAATGTCATACATCATCACCGACAAATCGGTTGCTTCCGCCATTAATCTGAAATGAGCTTCAATACCAGCTTGCGGGGGTTTGTTGTAATACGGCGTAACAACAAGTAGTCCATCAGCTCCAGCTTTCGCCATCATCTTTGCTTGCTCGAGCGAATGTGATGTCTCGTTATTACCTGCACCAGCAATAAGTTTGATTGAACTGCCTACTACACCTCGAACAACTTTGATGATTTCAACTTTTTCTTCATCGCTGGTAGTCGGTGCTTCACCCGTAGTTCCATTGAGAACAATTCCATCATGACCAAGTGAAACGAGATGGTTTGCAATTACTTCAACGCCTTTCCAATCGATTGCTCCATCTTTGGTAAATGGAGTAACCATCGCTGTAATTAAACGGCCATATGGGGCGTTAATGCTCATGGGCTAAATCTAGCGCGCAATCAAGGCGCGATTCGACCAGATTTTTGAAATGCCTCGTATGTAATAGGCATGAGGCGAGCAAAATGCTCTTCCATCTTCTCAGCCACCATCTCGATTTCACGCTGTGGATAGCTTGGGAAATGCGATCCTTCGCGAGATGTTCGAAGTGAGAGAAAGTTCATGAGGGCTCTCGCATTCATGGTCACATACATGGATGAAAATAAGGTGACAGGCAAGACTGCGCGAGCAACTTCACGTGCTACGCCAGCGCTTAACATGTCCTGATACTTCTCATAAGCAAATGTGCACGACTCTTTGATTGACTTAACAGTCACGTCATATTGCTCTGGGGTTCCGGGAACAAATTCATAGTGGCCAGTCTTGCCAGTTTGAACAAGATTACGTTCTCTCGATGGAACATAGAAGACAGGACGTAATTCTCGATATCGTCCTGATTCTTCATTATAAGAAGCAATGCGGTGACGCATGAATTCCCGGAAGACAAAAATTGGTGCAGAGATGAAAAATGTGAATGAAGTATGTTCGAAGGGTGAGCCATGGCGTTCTCGGGCGAGATAATTAATTAGTCCTTTGTCGCGATCCGCACCTTCGCCGACTGCATCCTTGGATTGTTCTCCTGCAGTGGAAACTCGAGCCGCCCACACAACATCGTTATCACTTGCGCTTGATTTGATGAGTTCTACAGTGACATCGCTTCTAAAGACAATTTCATGTTCAGCCATGATGCGGACTTTAGTGGCGGTTTCAGCATAGGGGGTAGATACGGCAGAATATCGGCGTGTCAGTGAAGCGCAACTCACTCAGTTTAGGCGCAGCAGTTGGACTCTATGGCAATGCATTCGGAGCCGCCGCGGTTGCTTCCGGATTTTCCGTCCCTCAGGCTTGTCTGATCTCATTAATTCTTTTCTCTGGCGCATCTCAATTTGCTGCTGTTGGAGTTATCGGATCGGGAGGTAATCCTCTCAGTGCAATTGCAACCGCCGCGCTTCTAGGAACTCGTAATGCGCTCTATGCATTTCGTATGGCTCCGATTCTCAAAGTTAAGGGTTTTAGAAAGATAGTTGCCGCGCAACTCACGATTGATGAGTCAACTGGCATGGCAGTTGCACAAGAAAATGATCACGATTCGCGCATTGGATTTTGGTGGACAGGTATTGCTGTCTACATTTTTTGGAATCTCTTCACACTTACTGGCGCGCTCTCGGCTGAAGCCTTGGGAGATCCGGCTCAATTCGGACTTGATGCGATTGTTCCGGCGGCCTTCCTAGGACTGCTGTGGGCACAAATAAAAAGTAAGCAACATATTCAGCTTGCGTTTCTATCCGGACTCACTGCTCTAGCGCTCGTGGGATTTGTTCCAGCAGGCGTCCCCATTATGGCGACATCAATCATTGCTATCGGTTTGGGTTGGCGGCCGCACAGATCTCTAAAGCAGGCTTCCTAATGAATATATATTGGACGACAGCAATCATTGCATCCATTCTTGGATTTCTCACCAAACTAAGTGGTTTTGCCGTTCCCGAGAAATATGTACGTCATCCTCGAATCCAACGGATCAATATTTTGATTCCCGTAGCTTTGCTTAGTGCGCTAGTGGCAGTGAATACCCTAGCTACTAAGAAAGAATTGACCTTTGATCATCGTTTAGGCGGGGTACTTTTTGCAGCAATAGCACTGAAGTTCAAAGCTCCATTCTTAGTGATGATGCTTGGGGCTGGTGTTGTTTCTGCAATTCTCTATCACTTTGG
>CAYRJB010000002.1:53177-57739 GCA_964424485.1 uncultured Actinomycetes bacterium | reverse complement strand
CAGAAAGTCATCCTCTACTACGGGTTTGCGCCTGTGGCAGATCCGGTTGCACTGAAGTTATGGCAGAAGACCTTATGTGAATCTCTGAATCTCAAAGGGCGCATCTTGATTGCAGATACTGGAATCAATGGAACGCTCGGCGGAGATATGGAATCTCTCAAGAAATACGTGAAGGCAACGAGAGAATTTCCAGGCTTTGGAAAAATTGATTTCAAATGGTCGGATGGGACTGGCAATGATTTTCCCCGCCTTTCCGTAAAAGTTAAACCTGAACTTGTGGCATTCGCCAACCCTGGAGAGCTCAAAGTTGATCTCAACGGTGTTGTTGGTGGCGGAGTGCATCTTGGCCCTCAACAAGTAAATGAACTCGTTGAAAAACGTGGAGATGAGGTTGTCTTCTTCGATGGCCGCAACGCATATGAAGCAAAAATTGGAAAATTTAAGAATGCAATCGTTCCTGACGTTCAAACTTCCCATGACTTTGTTCGTGAAATTGAAAGTGGAAAGTATGACCACCTCAAAGAAAAGCCGATAGTCACTTATTGCACCGGTGGGGTCCGTTGCGAAATTCTCTCCTCAGTCATGATTAACCGAGGATTTAAAGAGGTTTACCAAATAGCTGGTGGAATAGTTCGATACGGCGAGAGAATGGGCGATAAATCTCTCTGGGAGGGTTCGCTCTACATTTTCGATAATCGCACCATTCAAGATTTCAGCGATAATCCTGATGTCATTGGAAAGTGCGATGAGTGCGGTACAAGCACCAAGACGTTCCGAAATTGCGCTCACCCTAATTGCCATCAATTGCGTTTGCTCTGTGATGCGTGCGACTCTTCAATTAATAAAGCAGAGAATTGCTTTCACGACAGAAATAGAAGGCGCCAACCAGAACAAGTCGGTTAGTTGATAGATTAACCCCATGACGCTGCAAGGGTTTAATCCCAAAACTGGCCAAGCTTTCGGTCCAACTTTTACATCGCCTACCAAGGCTGAAGTTGATACTGCCATCAATCTGATAACTCCACTGAGCCAATCCCCTGCTCAACGCTCCGCCATGCTTCGAACACTCGGAGCTGAATTAGAAAGTGCTCGTGCAGAGATAATTGCAATTGCGACGCAGGAATCTGGGCTTCCAGAGGCAAGGCTTAATGGCGAATTAACTCGAACAATCTTTCAAGTTAATACTTTCGCAGACTACGTTGCGAGTGGAGAATTTCTAAATGCGAAAATAGATAAGGCTGATCCGAATTATGGAATGGGCCCACGTCCAGATATTCGCAAAATAAACCGACCAATTGGAATTGTTGCGGTATTCGCAGCTTCTAATTTCCCCCTAGCTTTCTCAACGGCTGGTGGCGATTCAATTTCAGCTCTAGCGGCTGGCAACGCAGTTGTGCTTAAAGCACATCCATCACATCCAAATACCTCTCAAATGGTTTTTGAATGTATCCAGCGCGCCCTCGCTGCCCACAATGTGCCCGCGGCTGCCTTCACTATGATTCAAGGCGATAATCCAGAAATTACTCGATGGGTTGCTGAACACCCACATGTGAATGCAATTGGTTTTACTGGTTCGACATTTGTAGGCAAACTGCTTGTGGACATTGCTGCAAAGCGTCCTATACCAATCCCAGTCTATGCAGAGATGGGCGCAATCAATCCCATGTTTGTGACATCTAGCGCAATAAAAGAGCGCGGTGCAGAGTTAGTAAAAGGCTCAGTAGATTCCGTATTGCTCGGTAGTGGTCAATTCTGCACAAAACCTGGTCTTATATTTGTTCCGAAAGAAGGATCAGAGGAATTTATCTCCTCACTCAAAGAGTACCTTGCAACTCTCTCGGTTGGACAATTACTTAACAAATCTATTGCAGAACGTTATTCCTTATCCATCAGCCAGATTGCCGCTTCAGGAAAAGTTGAGGTTTACTCGGGACTAAATCAAAACGATGGGTTTGGAGTTACGCCGACAATTTTCGTAGCTTCATGGGATGTAGTGAAAAATAACCATGAATTGCTCGAAGAACATTTTGGCCCCACATCTGTTGTGGTTATTGCAGAGGAATCTGAATACTCATCAATCCCGGGGTTCTTGGAAGGTCAGCTCACTGCAACAATTCAAGGAACTGAGTCCGACGATGTAGCTAGTCTTGTAGAGAGCTTGTCACAGCGAGTAGGTCGCGTTATCTGGAATGGTTTCCCCACAGGTGTTTCAGTTACTCCCGCTATGCAGCATGGTGGACCGTGGCCAGCCTCCTCAATCGACTCAACATCAGTTGGTCGTGATGCCATTTATCGTTTTATGCGTCCAGTTGCATATCAAAATATGCCGCAGCAGTTTTTGCCTGAAGGTCTGCAGGATTCAAATCCTTGGAGCATTCCGCAAGCGCTGAACTAAGAATATTAAACAAGAAAGCCGTTAGGAAATGGATCATTCTCATCGAGCATCCATGTTGCCTCGCCCATGACCCATGCTCGTCCGGTAATCGCTGGAATAATTGCATCATAACTTCCAACTTTTGCATTTCCAATAATGCGACCTTCAAAGTGTGATCCAATCCAGGATTCATTGATCAGAACATCACCTTGTTTCATCTCACCTCGGGCATGCATCTGTGCAATTCTCGCGCTCGTTCCTGTGCCACATGGTGAACGATCGAACCAACCTGGATGAATAGCCATCGCATTCTTCCAATGTAGAGGTTTGGAACCGGGTGTAATGAAATCTACGTGGTGACAGATATTTATTTCAGGATTCTCTGGGTGAACCGGTCGATTCTGGTTGTTAATCGCATCAGAAATTTTCAATCCAAGATCGAGAAACTTTTGACCATTTTCACGTTTGAATTCAATTCCCACTCGATCAATCGGAACTATTGCATAGAAGTTGCCACCGAAAGCCATGTCATATTTCAGTTGACCAAATCCCTCTACTTCAACGGTTTGATCAAGTTGATAACTGAAGGATGGCACATTTGTAATAGTGACATTTTCGGCGCGACCATCTCTTACCTTTACATCCACAACAACAAGACCAGCGGGTGTATCAAGTCGAATTGTGGTTACCGGCTCTACTACGTCAACCAGTTTCTTCTCAACGAGAGCTGTTGCAACACCTATCGTTCCATGACCACACATGGGTAAGCAGCCTGAAACTTCAATATAAACCACTCCCCAATCTGCATCAGGTCTTGTTGGTTTTTGAAGAATGGCTCCACTCATAGCGGAATGTCCACGAGGCTCAAACATCAACCATTCGCGGATGTAATCCATGTTCTTGATGAAATGCATTCGCTTCTCAAACATGGTATTTCCAGGAATTTCGCCCACTCCAGATGTCACAACACGCGTGGGCATACCTTCAGTATGGGTCTCTACTGTTGTTACGGTGCGAATGCTCTTCATGGCAATCTGAAATTATCGTCCGAAGTAAGCGAGCGCCTTGAGTGTATCTTTGCGAACTTGTTCTTCATCAGCTTTAGGCAAAGGAAGACGTGGAAGGCGAGTTGGGCCACCATAACGTCCAGCAATATCCATCGCCAACTTAATTGCCTGGATAAATTCCTTCTTAGAGTCCCAGTGAAAGAGATCATGAACTGCCGCATACATTGGAGATGCTTTGGCATAATCTTGAGCAACACAAAGATTATATAGTTCAACTGATTCTTTAGGCAGAGCATTAGGAAAGCCTGCAATCCAACCTGAAATTCCAGCGGTGGAAAGCTCAACGAGCACATCATCGGCACCGACGATTACTTCAACTTTTGGCGCATGCTTTTTAATTTGCCAGATGCGACGAACATCGCCAGAAAATTCCTTGATTGCAACAACTGAAGGGACTTCATCGGAAATTCTTCCCACAAGTGCAGGAGTTAAATCCACTTTTGTATCGAATGGATTGTTATAGGCAATAATCGGTAAGCCTGCTTTTGCAACTTCCTTGTAATGAGCAACAACTTCATCATCGTTGGCACGGTAAGCATTTGGTGGAAGCAACATCACTGCGGCCGCACCTGCTTCTGCTGCTTGTTCCGCCCAGCGACGTGATTCGCCAGCACCGTAAGCGCCGACACCTGGAACGACATGGAAACCTTTTGGAGAGGCAGCAACTGCAGTCGTAACCATCTGCGCGCGCTCTTTATCAGTGAGAACTTGATATTCACCTAATGATCCATTTGGAATGACACCATGGGTTCCATTCGAAGCGAGCCATGAAACATGCTCTGCATATTTATCAAAATCGATTGAGAGATCATCCTTCTTAAAAGGAGTTGCTGTGGCTGTGAGAACGCCATTCCATGGATTAGTCATGGATAAAAGAGTAATCAGAACCCTTTGTTTAAGCCATCTCCCAGTTCGCCTAGTGAGATGGGCTGCGCCACAGGCCTGCGCGCTCCTGCTATTAATTCATCTTCGGTGGGGACAGAGCCTCGCACATGTGCAACGTAATCACTGACATTGCGGGCACAGACCCGGCCTTGGCAAAACCCCATGCCAGCTCGAGTGAAAAGTTTTACGCCTCGAGAGTCGAGTGCACCCAATTCCTCGACAGCTTTCCGAATATC
>CAYRJB010000002.1:33742-53077 GCA_964424485.1 uncultured Actinomycetes bacterium | reverse complement strand
AAGTCCGTAACTAACTGAGCGCCGAATATAGATGCAAGAGAAACGTCAGGAGTGAAGCCCCAGCCTATTGCGAGAGCATCGCAAGCGATTTCAGATTTATTTATCTTTACATATCCTTCTCGATACGAGTCCAAAATCCCTTTTTCGATTTTTACATTTGCACGATAGAAGCGAGCTTCTTTAATTTTTGATGGATGTAAAAGTAATCCATGAAGGTTAAAAATCCACCGCCACAGCGGAGTTGAATCAAATGTTCGGACCTCAGCACCTGCTTTTATAAGATTAAGAGAGACTGGAAGAAGAAAAGGTCCAGTGCCTGCTATGACAATCTTTTTTCCAATTAAGACTTTGTTGGCTTTGAGCATCGCTTGCGCGCCACCAGCAGTGACTACCCCAGGAAGTGTCCAACCATTAAATGGAATCGTTCGATCATATGCTCCGGTTGCGAGAATAACTTCATTCGCTTCAATACAGGATTCAACCCCATCGGTAAGTACATAGAGATAAAACAGTTCGCCCTTTTTCTCCCCGTGCCAAACTCGAGAACTAGATTTACGAATTATTCGTGGATGTTCCAGAACTTTTGAAAAATATTCCTGTGCACGAGGATCAAACGAGGTTCCACCTTTAGCGTGTCGCCAATATTGCCCACCAAAGCGAGGAGATTGATCAACGATGGTTACTTCATCGCGCTCAGCTGCAGCAAGAGCGGCTGCAAGACCCGCAGGACCTGACCCAACGACAACAATCACTGTGTCACCACCATGCCATCGACGACTTCAATTAAGCACGCGCGTTGATTTGGAACTCCATTAACAGTTACTACACATGCAAAACATGCTCCGATTCCACAGAAGATAGATTGCTTTCCAGATTGCATGATTGCGCCTGAAATGCTTTGACCATCACTGCACTCCAAAGTTTCTCCATTAAAAAGAATATGCATCATGCACCTACCTGAAAGCGCTGTGGAGAAAATGGACGTGCATCCATAAAACTGGATTTGCCCGTGATGAGGTCTGCCAGCAATCTCGCAGAACCGGGAGCGAGACCTATTCCAGCTCCTTCATGGCCTGCGCTATGCCACAATCCTTGAACATGTGAATCCTCGCCAATGATCGGAAGATGATCAGGGGCGTATGGTCTAAAACCTCTATAGGCACGTAATAGTTGTATGTCTCGCAATATAGGGAAGAGAGAAGTTGCTTGTGCGGCGAGTTTTCTAAGAATTTGAATGTTCATGGTTGTCTCAAAGCCAATGCGTTCGCGACTTGCTCCAATAAGAATCGTTCCTGACTGAGTCCCTTCGACGACTGTTGAAGTCTGTAGATCCGCATCTCCACTTGCAACATTGTCTACATAGTCCGAGTCGTATACCTTGTGAAAAATTAATTGTGGAACTTTCTCAGTCACAAGAATAAAACCTCGCCGTGGCATAACTGGAATATTGCTCCCTGCTAACGCAGCTACTTCACCAGCCCATGTACCGGTGGCATTCACAACAATAGGGGTATCTATGACTCCTCTTGATGTAACTACAGTGGTAACTTTGCCATGCCTGGATCGAATTTCTTTTACATCTGCTTGATTGAAGATGACTCCACCGCTCTCGCGAACGGCTCGAAGCATATGAGCAGCAGCAAGCATTGGTTGGCACTGAGCATCTTGAGGATAGAAAACTCCATTTTCAATCGATGGTGCTAAATGAGGTTCCAATTCATGTAATCGTTTGTGATTAGAAAATTCAATTTTGATTCCAGCTTGCTCTTGTCTCTTTGCAAAATCGAAGAGCGGAGCTGGATCTTTTCGAGCTACAACAACTCCACCTTTGGCTTCCAATTCAAAGTTATTTCCGATGTCAGACGCAATCTCAAACCACAAATCGCGCGATCGAAGCGCGAGTTCTAATTCAGCACCCGGCTCTTTATCTGAGACAAGAATATTTCCCTCACCTGCTCCTGTAGTGCCTGAAGCTACCGAGCCCCGATCAACTACAACGACTTTTAAGCCCGAACGAGTCAGCGCCAATGCAGTAGATGCGCCTACAACCCCTGCCCCAATGACAACGACGTCAGCACTTCGAGGTAGGTGCAGACTCTTCATGTCCTTCAGGTTAGCGGATAAACTGGCCGTCTGATGTCGCAAGTATTAGAAAAGTCGAAGGCGAAGTCGAGTGCGATAGCTTCTGGGCGCACACAACTAGAGAGAGCTCTCACTGGAGATTCCCACAGCGAAGAGATCTTGCTCCGTTATGACAGATATGCATCCGATCTCTGGGATGGCCTGTCAGAAACTTACGATCCAGCCACACTTATGCCTCGTCTGATTGATGTCATCGTCGAAATCCATGCTGCGCGTTCGCAAAAACTACGCACTCGGGATAGTCGACGAGTATTGGAGCCCGACTGGTTTCAATCTGAAAAAGCAGTTGGTTACGTATGCTACGCCGATCTTTTTGCCGGGAATCTAAAAAATATTGAATCCAAAATTGATTATCTATCAGAGTTAGGCATTACCTACCTGCATCTCATGCCACTCCTCACTCCACGCCCTGGCGCAAATGATGGAGGCTATGCAGTGATGGATTACAAGACAGTGCGTACAGATTTGGGTTCGATGGCTGATCTCGCTTCACTGGCAACAAAACTCCATGAGTATGGAATCTCATTAACTCTGGACCTTGTTCTCAATCACGTTGCCAAAGAACATGAATGGGCAATGAAAGCCAAAGCAGGAGAGAAGAAGTATCGTGATTACTTTTATGTTTATTCCGATCGCAAAATTCCTGATGAATTTGAAAAGACACTTCCCGAAGTATTTCCTGCCTTCGCGCCAGGAAACTTCACCTTCGACAAGGCGATGGATGCATGGGTTTGGACTACTTTTAATGAATACCAGTGGGATGTAAATTGGAGTAATGCTGAGGTATTCCTCGAATACAACAGAATCATTGGATTTCTTGCAAACCAGGGAACAGACTGCGTCCGCCTTGATGCAATCGCCTTTATCTGGAAACGACTTGGTACGAATTCACAAAATCAACCGGAAGTTCATGCAATAACTCAAGCTTTACGCATGGCTGCGAAAATATATGCTCCAGCACTTATATTTAAAGCTGAAGCAATTGTTGGACCACAAGATGTTGTCCATTACCTTGGCCAAGGAGAGCATGCAGGAAAGGTCTCTGATTTGGCCTATCACAACTCGTTAATGGTGCAGATTTGGTCTGCGCTTGCATCAAGAGATGGTCGATTACTCGCAACGGCGCTATCTAGATTTGCTTCAATCCCCACAACATCTTCCTGGGCGACGTATCTGAGATGCCATGATGATATTGGTTGGGCTATTGATGACGCAGATGCATCTCTTTCGGGCGTATCCGGAGCTATGCACCGGGCATTTCTTGCTGAGTTCTACGCAAATGAATTTAAAGGATCATTTGCCCGTGGAGTTCATTTTCAATCCAACCCTTTAACCGGCGATCGTCGAACTTCTGGATCAGCGGCTAGCCTTGTTGGAATCGAAGCTGCGCTAGAAAAGAAAGATTCTGCATCGCTCAAAACTGCAATAGATCGGCTCATATGCGCTTATGCCATGGTTTTTGGATTTGGCGGAATTCCTCTTCTTTATATGGGCGATGAACTTGGTATGTTGAATGACAAATCATTTCTGAAAGATCCAAATAAGGCAGATGACAATCGCTGGATACACAGGCCTAAGATGGATTGGAACCTGGCTAAGAAGGCTAAAACTGGAAGTGGCGTCGAAGCAAAAGTTTACTCGGCGATGTCGAATCTTATTAAGGCTCGAAAGAATCTGCCGTCATTACATAGCGCCGTCTCGACTGAAGTATTTACTCCAGGAAATTCTGCATTACTCGTCTTCCGTCGCAAACACGCTGCTGGGACTTTAGTGCAAATTTACAACCTTTCTGAACAGGTGCAAGGTTTTGATTCCTACCACTTGCTAGGCGGGGAACACATCGAACATCTTTCGGGAAAAACAATGAATATTTCTGGATGGATTCAGGTACCACCTTACGCAGCTTGGTGGCTTACGCCAGCGAATTAATCGCTTGAACCAGCTTATGCTCCATGCGAAGTGACGCACTTACGCTGATGTGAGTTGCATCCCTATAGTTATTAATTCCATCTGTCATTGCGCTGCACAACGTAGAACAAAACCACGATGATGTATCAATGTAGTTAACTCCAAAGACAGTCTGAGTAACTTTTGTAGCAGCCGTTCGAGTAAGTGGGAAATCGCAATGCTTAGACTTTGATAGGCAAGTTGGAATATTCGAAGGCGGCTTCGGTGTATCTCCTAAAAACGCGATATTCGGTACACCTATTTGCGAGAGGAAGTCACCCATTCCCTGTCTCCAAAGCTCTTCATATGAGCCCTTTAGTGTGGTTTGGTATTGAAATTCAGTAAATGCAGAGAGGAGAAGTACGTCGGGTTGGTTCTTTCTAATGGAGGAAATAACACCTTTTTGCCAATTTTCACAAGATGTATCCACTTTATTATTTCGCAAGATTGGTATCAGTACGGGTGGGCAACTTGATTTTGTAATACTTACCAATCGCCAATCATTCTTGATGGCGGCTGCTTCCAATCCTGGAAACCATTGTGCCGCATGTGAATCTCCAACCAAATAAATCAACTTCTTGCCGGCAGAATCACCAAAGGTGCAAGAGTGATCTGGCCACGTCTTATTGAACGAGAGATGACAACCATTGTTATATACCGCGGGTAAGGAGAGATCTAAACTCGATTTAGCTTGTGCTGGAATCGCTAGCACGCCGTAAGAAAGGATAGAAACAACTGCAATTCCAGTGCCCCACTGTTTCAGTGAAAATTGAAGTTGCGGATTGAATCTAAATGGATTCTCCACCGATTTTGTCACTAGAACGGCAATTGGTAGAGCGACTAATACAACTATTAATTTATTCGGTATAAAGATTATCAAAGGCCAGTGGACAAGGTAGAGAGAGAATGAATAATTGCCTAACCATGGCAGAAAAGCACTTCTAGGAAATTCTCTATGTGAACCAATAATCAGTGCAGTTGAAATTACTGGAATAAGTGTCGACCAACCCGGAGTTATGGAATCTACAGTTATGGCAAGAACAGAACCAATCATTCCAAGCCAGCCTAAAAATGCTACAAGCCTGCCTCTACTAAATCGTATTGGATGAAGTGCAAAGAAAATTCCTGCTAGAAATTCCCAAGCCCGAGTTATAGGTGAATAAAAACCCATAACTGGATTGGCTGAAGTAATGGCAAATGCGATAGCAATCGAAACTAGAAAAGTTGGAACGATGAGATGTCGTCTTTTCCTAAAAATAAAGATGAAGAGAATTGGCCACAGCAAATAGAACTGTTCCTCGACCCCTAGCGACCAATAGTGAAGGAAAGGTGAAGGATCCAACGATTGGTTGAGGTAATCATTTCCTTCTCGTGCGAAATTCAAGTTTGCAGAGAAAAGAGATGATGCAAGCGCTTCAAATGAGTATCTGCTTCTTGAATAGGCTGGAAGTAGGAAAAGCGCGCCAATTGCTGTAAGAAATACGACCGTGAGGCTAGCTGGGAGTATTCGCTTCGCACGTCGTAGATAGAAATTCTTCAATCTTTGCAGAGGTGAGCCCGAACCATGCAAAAGTGATGTCGTGATCACAAATCCAGAAATAACAAAGAAGATATCTACACCAAGAAATCCCCCAGGAATGAAGGATAAATTCAAGTGATAGAGAAACACTGCAAGAATTGCAAAGCCTCGTAAGGCTTGAATATCTTGACGCAACTCCTATGCACCTAAGATTGATTTAGCTACTGATTCTGCCTCTTCGGCACTTGCTGCATTAAGAGTTGCATCTGCTGCGAGTAGACATGTTGGCATATCTACAGTAGAAAGAAACCCACGAACTTCGCTGATTGCACTCGGTGCCATAGATAGCGAGTTGACGCCAAGTCCCAATAAAACCGCGGCAAGATGTGGATTTGCTGCAGACTCTCCACATACACCTGTTGACTTATCAAGTTTCTTAGCCGCATCGCAAGCAATTTTAATTGTTCGAAGAACGGCGGGATGCCAGGTTGTTGTCATATCTGACAATCGCGAATCAAGTCGATCTGACGCCATGACATATTGAGTGAGGTCGTTAGTGCCAAAAGATCCAAAATTCACTTCTGCCAAAACTTTATCTGCATGTAGTGCCGCTGCTGGAGTTTCTATCATCACTCCCACTTTTTTAATTCCCATAGCTCGCGCACGCTCGGCAAAATGTCGGGCTTCTGCCGGTGTATTTACCATCGGAGCCATGACCCAAAGATCTATATCCGCATTCTCACCAGCAATAGAAATGGCCTTTAGTTGGCGTTCTAAAACTTCATTGTTTGTACGAGTAAGGCGCCAACCACGAACACCAAGTGCAGGATTCTCTTCATGTGGTGCATTTATATATGGAACAGGTTTATCCGAACCTGCATCAAGAGTGCGCACAACCACACGTTGACCTTTCATTGGTTCGAATACACTCTTATACATTGCAACTTGTTCTTCAACGGTTGGCTCGGTTTGAGAATCTAAGAAAAGTAACTCTGTGCGGAATAAACCTATGCCCTCGGCTCCAGCTTGCGCAGCAGCTAATGCGCCACTGGCATCCCCAGCATTACCTAGAAGCGTTACAGGGGTGCCGTCTTTTAGTTTTCCAGGACCAGTTATAGATGCCGCTCGTGCACGTAGAGTTTCTTCTCGAACTTTACGTTGCTCTACATCTGAAGCAGCAGGGTTAATGAATACCTTTCCTTCACGTCCATCTACAAGCAAAGTAGTTCCGTCAGCAATATCCATCACGCCTTCACAACCAACAATTGCTGGAATTCCTAATCCCCGAGCAACTATTGCGGTGTGAGATGTTGGCCCGCCTTTTGCGACGACAAGAGCAAGTGCAAAATCCAAATTGAGCGAAGCTGTATCAGATGGTGTGAGATCTTCAGCCACTATCACCGTAGGAGCCGTCAATATAAGACCTTCACTCTCTATTCCAGAAAGTTTTCCAAGGAGGCGATTTGCAATTTCATCTAGGTCGGCAACTCGTTCAGCGAAATAACCACCCAAAGATGCAAGAGCTGCCTTAAATCCATTAAATGCGTCATGAATCTCTAAAGTTACATCTGGATAAATAATATCTTCTGAGAGTCTTGCGCCGATTGCCTCAACTAAAGCCGGGTCTCTCGCCATCATGGCCTGTGCAGCAAGAACATCTTTAGCAATTTCAAGTTCAATGTGATGCGCTTTATTTTCAAGATCTATCGCAACCGATTCAAGCGCTTTAAAAATTTCTTTGGGAGATGCAGCGATTGGCTCTGTGAGAGCCATTTGCACAATCTTTCTGACCGGGCCTACCACAACTCCAGGTGATACGCCGATTCCAGAATATGTGCTCATGGTGGTTACAAGTTATTCGTCGTGATCTGTTGCAACAATCTGAACGAGTTCAGCAAGAACTGAATCAGAATTTGCCCCATCTGCAACAGTAATTTCAACCGAGTCGCCGTTTTTAACCCCGAGCGCAAGAACTGAAAGCAATGAAGCAGCGTTAACCGCTTTCTCTCCAGGACGACCAACTGTTACTGATAGCCCAGCAGCACCTGCCGCTTTAACGAGAAGTGAAGCTGGACGTGCGTGTAAACCGACTTTACTTCCAACAACTACTACCTGGCTTGGCATCGAATCTCTCTTTCGTAATTCTTACTTCCGAAGTCTATAAGAGTATTGCCGCAAATCGAATCGGGCCCCAGGAGAACCTGGAGCCCGATTTTTACTTCTTTATAACTTATTCAGCTTTTGAGCCCATTGACTTAGCAGCAATGACGCAGACAGCTGAAACGACTGTACCGACGGCAATTGCCAAGACATATGTTGCTACGTTGCCAACAAGTCCGAATACCCAAATGCCACCGTGTGGTGCGCGAAGAGTATTTCCAAATGCTTCAACCAATGCGCCTGTTACAGCAGAACCAATCATGATTGAAGGGATAACGCGAATAGGGTCAGCAGCTGCGAAAGGGATCGCACCTTCGGTGATGAAGGAAGCACCTAGAACCCATGCTGCCTTGCCGTTTTCACGTTCTGATTCAGAGAACATGTTCTTGCGAAGAACGGTTGCAAGTGCGAGACCAAGTGGTGGAGTCATACCGGCAGCCATTACAGCAGCCATTACAACCCATTCCTTAGCATCAGTTGCACCAGCTGCAACGTTTGCAAGACCTCCAGTTGCAAATGTGTATGCAACTTTATTCACAGGTCCACCCATATCGAACGCCATCATCAAACCAATAATGATTCCGAGAACGATTGCGGACTTGCCACCCATTGTTGCTAACCAGTTTGTGAGGCTCTTATTTACAGAAGCCACTGGCTTACCAACGAGGTACAGCATTACAAAACCAACGACCAGTGTTGAAAGAAGGGGAGTTACAACAACAGGCATGATGCTCTTAAGGGCCAACGGCACATTCTGATCAGAGATCCAACGTGCAACGAGACCTGCGAGAAGTCCACCGACGAGACCACCAAGGTATCCGGCGCCCATTGCTCCAGACAAAGCACCGGCAACGAAACCTGGTGCGATACCTGGACGATCAGCAATTGCAAAAGCAATAAAGCCTGCAAGAACTGGGACCAAGAAACCGAATGCGGTTGCTCCGAGTCGGAAGATGAGAGCAGGGATGTTGTTATCGTTAAGCGCAGTCTGAAGATCAGGCTTAACAACGTCTACTGGATCATGAAGCATGAAGCCAATAGCGATCAAAATACCGCCAGCTGCAACGAACGGAATCATGTATGAAACACCGGTCATTAGCCAACGACGTACATTAGAACCAGAACTCACTGAAGTTCCTTCCTGTTATACAGTCCGTTTACAACGTTTGTAAACGTGAGGGTTTTCTATTCAGTTTTTCGTTCTCTCCTCTAGGTGCGCACATCTAGAGGAAACCTTGTCTACTTTTGACTATCCGTTTACCAACGCCTCTGCTTGAGCAATGAGTCCTTTAGCATCCTTGATAGCTGTCTTAGGAATCGACTGCACAACTTTGCAGCCTTCAAATCGATCGGCATCCCGAAGCCCAACATCATTGGCAAAGATGACAACGTCTGCAGACTGAATAACTTCGCGAGAGAGCGGTTTATATCCACCTGCGCCTTGAGTCTCGATGATTACTTCGTGACCCGCTGCTTTCCCGGCGCGTTGAATCGCTTCAGCAGCCATATAGGTATGAGCAATACCTGTTGCGCAAGAAGTGACTGCAATGATCTTCATTATTCATTTCCATTCTCTAGTAGCTGTACCAACTGCGCAGCATCATTTGTTGAATGCAATGCAGCCGTGAAATCTGGGTCCATTAAACGGCGAGCTAGGCTTGAGAGAATTTGAATGTGCTCATCCCCCGCATCATTTGGAACCAAAATCATAAACAGGACCGTCGCGGGACCTTCAGCTTCGTCGAAAACCACACCAGGAGTCCTTGCAATCGCAACAGATGATTGTGTAACTCCGGAAGAACGCGCGTGAGGAATTGCCACACCATCAACCTGCGGAGTTCCCATTGCATCGCGTGCAAGAACATCTTCTGTTATCTGCTGTGCGTTACTTCCTCGACCAGCCTGGACTACTTTGTGAGCAAGTTGGGAGATGGCATCAGCCTTGTTGGAGGCGACCAAATTGAAGTCGACCAATTCAACGCTGAACACGGACATAGGTAAATCGTCCCCGCATCACCCCCTTTTTGTCTCGATTACCAGGGGGTAATTTGTAACTTTTTTTTATCTAAATCCGCAAGCGCCCTGCAAATAAGCGTGATTTTGGGTCTAGCCCTCAATGAATGCGACTGCCTCTTTTGCGCTCCATCCATTTGGATATAGCTTCAAGAGTTCGCGGCACCCATCGACATCAGATCCCAATGTAACGATAGGCGCTTCTTCGTATCCGTCACGGCGATGTTGACCCAATCCAATATTTGCAAAAAGGCCGTTGCATAGACATTTACGTCCAATAGTCTCCTCTTCGGTTCCATCTTTTTTAAGGTATGGAATCACCGGTTCTGACGGGCAACGATAAGCAAGTGACCCGCTCTTCAAAAGAATCGGCTCTCGTAAATATCCCATATCGCAAAGTTTTGGCCGTGCTGCAAATACTTCTGGAATTGCCGTGGTTCCCGGAAGGGAAACAATCTTGATAGGAAACCCTGTCGGTGATGCTTTCATATCCGTATGAATCTCAAAAGATCCATCTTTCATTGAATCTAAGATTTGATTGCGAATCTCATCTGTAAATCCAGAGTCTTGAGAAAGAGCGAAAAGTGTTCCAACTTGAACTCCTGCAGCTCCAAGGGCAAGTGCATCTTTCAATCTTCCGGCACCTCCAAAACCGCCCGCAAGCCAAAATGGATAGCCATAATTCTTCATCTTTTCTAGATTCGCTAAGTCACGTGGCCCATAAATAGGCTCATTATCGTCATCAAACTGAACTTTGCCCCGCGGTGGAGCGTTGTGACCGCCAGCTGAAGGACCTTCGATGATGAAACCATCTGGACGACTTGACTCATCCCGTGCGAGATATGCAGCAAGTACATCATTGATGATGATTGCAAGGAACATTGGACGTTTAATGTTGACTGAGTTAACATCGACAAAATCCGCCGGATTGATAACTATCTTTTGTGACTCGCCATTGACTACATCAATTGTTATATAACTGCTCTTAAGTTGGGAAATCTCTGTCAGATACCTTGGGAGCTCACGAGGAATACCCGCACCCATAATGACATAATCAACCCCAGCCAACATGGCCCCAAATGCGCTTGCAGCAGTTCCCATCTGAATCTTTTCGAGGAAGTTAATTCCAACAGGATTCGTATGACCCTCCTTTGCAAGCCACACCTCGACAAAAGATCCAACTATCAAAAGATCCTGCGAATGTCGATTAGTTTCGATACGCAACTTGGGGGCATTTGAATAGGGAGTATCCGAAGATTTTCCGCCTTCAATAAAATACTTGTTAAGTATTTCTTCAGCAGTAGATTGATTTGGAAATGCTTTGAGGGCTCTGCGAACGGAGCCATCTACATCGCCGCTTTCAAGGCGACGGATGAGAACTGCATCAATTGCAGTTCCGGACACAACACCCATTCCACCAGAAAGTGATACGGCTCTCGCAAGATTCCAATTTGAAACGGCAACACCCATTCCACCTTGAATCACTTTCGGAAGTGCCCGAGTTGCCTGCGCCATGGAGTAATTGTTACCCACCTGCGCCATACTCACGAGTATTGGAGATTTAGTGAGTGATGTAGTCTCGAAGAGCTGCTCGTTCGGAATCCAATTCTGAAATGTGAGATTTCACCAAATCTCCAATAGAAACTATAGAAGCAAGATTGCCATCACTATCGATGACTGGAATATGTCGAACCCGGTTCTCTGTCATAAGTGACAGTATTTCTGCAACTGAATTTTCAGCAGTACAAGTAAGCACTCCGACTGTCATGAGATCTCGCACATGGAGCGAAGTCAATTCATTCATTTTTCCAGGCATTGCGCGCACTACATCTCGTTCAGAGACAATACCTTCAATTTTCTTTCCATCTGGAGATACAACAAGTGCTCCAATGTGATGTGTTTCCAGTAAAGTGACAAGGTCATAAAGCGTCGCACTCGGCGAGATAGTTGCAACTTTTTTTCCCGCAATAAGCGATGCAATCTTCATAGCGCTTCCTCCCCGGCATGTAGGACAGCCGTGGTTTATGGTGCTCCCAGTCGAGCCAACTCGTCAATGGGTCCCAGTCTATGAATGCGGTCTATTTGTTCTCAGTCACCATATCGATGGCGCCACAGGGGCATTCATTCGCACAAATTCCGCAGCCTTTGCAGTAATCGAGGTTAATTTCATACTTACCATCCCCGAGCTTGATGACTGCGTTATCCGGACATACTCCAAAGCAGTTATCGCAGCCGAAACAATTACCGCACGAGAGGCAACGTCTGGCTTCAAAGAGTGCCGTCTCCTCTGTCAAACCTTGTACAACTTCATCAAAAGATTCAGTGCGACGTGCAGCTTCTAACTTCGGTCTTACTTGTTTTGGAGCATCTGCGTAATACCAGGTATTTAATCTCTCGAATGATGCAAGCGGCGGTCTCTCGTCATGTAAAAACTTCTGCCCTTGCAGCCACGAATCAATAGTGCGGGCTGCGTGTTTTCCATGACCGATTGCATTTGTCGCAGTGCGCTCACCAGGTACAGCATCTCCTCCTGCAAATATTCCTTCGTATCCTGTCATGAGGAAGTCATCAACTTGAATGACGCCATCATCAATTGTGACCCCTGGAACTCCTTCGATAATTGAAAGATCTACATCCTGACCAAGCGCCAAAACCACAGAATCCGCTTCAATCGATTCAAATTCACCAGTAGGTTGAGGTTTTCCGCTTTCATCAAGGACCATTTTTTCGATGGTGACTTCCCCGCTATTGACCCAAGCAATGGTCGAAAGCCATCGCATCACAATGCCTTCATCAAGCGCTTCTTTAAGTTCAGATTCATGCGCTGGCATCTTTTCTTTGGTACGTCGATAAACAACTATTGATTCACGCGCTCCAAGTCGTTTAGCGGTGCGTGCTGCATCGAGTGCAGTATTGCCTCCACCATAGACAACTACTCGACGTCCGAGTAGCGGAGGTTCTCCATCTGCAGTCATGTGCAACATTGAAACTGCATCCAAAATTCTTACAGTATCTCCCGCAGGAATGTATGCGCGTTTTCCAAGATGTGCACCAATGGCCAGAAAGATTGCATCAAAGCCTTCTTCTTTGGCTGCAACCAAATCTTCTACTTTTGAATTGCATTCGATGCGAACTCCAAGCTCGACCAATCGAGCAATTTCAGAATCAAGCACCTCGCGCGGCAGGCGATATGCAGGTATCCCGTATCGCATCATTCCGCCCGGTTCTTTTGCACTTTCGCGAATAACCACTTCGTGTCCACGTCGTGCTAGATGGTAAGCAGCGGAGAGTCCAGATGGGCCAGAACCTACAATCAATATGCGACGGCCGCTTTTAACTTCAGGCTTGTCAAATGTCAGACCTTTTTCTATTGCGTAATCGCCTAGAAAACGTTCAACCGAGTTAATGCCTACTGCTTCATCGAGATCGGCACGATTGCAGGCAGTCTGACAAGGGTGGTAACAAATGCGTCCCATGATTGCAGGGAATGGATTATCTTTAACGAGATTTCTCCACGCCCTTTCATAATTGCCCGCTTCTCCTTCGTAAAGCCAACCTTGTACATCCTCACCTGCTGGGCATGCGTTATTGCATGGAGGCATGCGGTGAACATATGTAGGTCGTTCTGTTCGCCAGGAACCTGTGTGATTAGCTAATGAAGAACCAATATTGAGAGTGATAGCAAATGGCTTATTACCTTGATTACTCATTTTCATCTAACCCATACTCTTGAATGTTGTGGTCTGCAATGGCTTGAATAGCTTGCAACAAGCCTGGTTTTGCTTTTGCTCCAAATAGATGAGCAAATCGCTTCTGCAATTTAAGGTAATCATCAACCGGGACTCTGCGTCGCAATTTCTTTACATCAGTGACTTTTCCATGTTCAGCCTCAAAGACTGGGAACAACCCTGACTCAGTTGCTAATCTGGCAAGTTGAATCGTCTCTTCGCTTCGTGTTCCCCAACCTAGCGGGCAAGGAACAAGAACATGTAAATATCGCGCGCCTCTAAAGCTCATAGCCTTTTTTACTTTGGCTTCAAGGTCATGAAGATCAGCAACGGATGCCGTTGCAACATAAGGAATTCCGTGAGCCATCGCAATCTTAGGAAGATTTTTTCCTTGAGTGAATGATGCTCCTGGATTTTCTCCGACTGCATGTGTTGTATTTGTACGCGCAGCAGGTGGCGTAGCCCCAGATCGCTGTACGCCTGTATTCATATAAGCCTCATTGTCGTAACAGACATAGAGAACATCATCATTACGCTCGAACATTCCAGACAGTGGACCAAATCCAATGTCTACTGTTCCACCATCACCACCTTGGGCAATTACTCGAATATCGCTTTTACCTTGAGCAGCGAGAGCGACAGCAACACCTGTCGCTACAGGAGCTGCATTCCCAAAGAGAGAATGCATCCATGGAAGTCGCCACGCGGTCTCTGGGTATGGAGTCGAGAAGACCTCCAGACAACCAGTTGCATTAACTGCGATCACTTTATTATCAGTGGCTGCCATTGCAGCATCCATTACATATCGAGCACCTAGCGCTTCACCACAACCTTGGCAAGCACGATGTCCAGATGTCAGTGAATTATGGCGACCTTGTTGTGATTGAACTGATAATTGATCTACACCGAGAAGGCGATTGCCCACCGCGAATGAACCAACCTGATAAAACTTCAACTGATTACTCATGATCAACCACATCCTGAAGGAGCCCCGAAGCCAATGGCCCTGAACGTCTAGTTAATAAATTTTTCTCCAGCTCACGTTGGACAACTTCAACATTCATATCCACAAAGGAAAAGTCCGGTAACCCCCCAAACATTGCCTTATCTAATACATCTCGAATTGACTGAAGGGTGATAGGTCTTCCACCCAGACCAGCAACTGCTGTGTAGATATGCGTATCGATGCCTGCAAGCGCGGTTCGAATATTTGACGAAACTATTCCTCCGACGCCAGCAGCAAATGCACGTTCAATTACTAGGATTTTTTGCCCTTGCTTAATGTTCTTACGGACAGCATCCATGGGAAATGGTCTAAACGAAGTTATTCCCAAGACACCTACTTTGATGCCCCTGGAACGTGATTCATCGACAACATCTTTAATAGTTCCAAGAACTGAACCAAGAGCAACGAGGATGATTTCAGCATCTTCAAGCTTATAATTGGTCACAAGGCCTGCTTCATCGTGATCACCCGCTGCACGGCGACCAAAAATCTCTTCAAATTGATTTGAAATCTCTGGAATGATTTCCAAAGCCTTTAATTGCTTGAAGTGTCCAAGGTATTTCACTTCAGTGAAAGCTTCTGGGCCGACCATGGCGCCAATGGATACAGGATCGCTCGGATCAAGCATTTGCCGAGGTTGAAAAGGTGGGAGAAACTTTACGACTTTGTCTCGTTCGACGACATCAATCTCTTCCATCGCGTGAGTCAAAATAAATCCATCCATACAGACCATAACTGGAAGTGAGAGTTCCTCTGCCAATTTAAATGCGATGACATGAAGATCTGACGCACTCTGATTATCCTGTGCATAAAGTTGAATCCATCCGGAGTCTCGTTGGCTCATCGCATCAGATTGATCATTCCAAATATTGATGGGTGACCCGATTGCTCTATTTGCCACTGTCATCACAATAGGAAGCCCGAGTCCCGATGCGTTATAGACAGGCTCTACCATGAAGAGAAGTCCCTGACTTGCGGTAGCTGTGTAGGTTCGTGAACCTGTGGCAGAGGAGCCGATTGCAACAGACATTGCTGAAAACTCAGATTCCACATTAACGAATTGGCAACCAGGAATTTCTCCTAGTCGAGTTAATTCATCTAAGCCTTCAACAATATGTGTTTGAGGAGAAATTGGATAAGCGCAAACCACTTGTGGAGAGCAGGCTGCAATAGTCTCCGCAACTGCCTTCGAACCTTCAATTTGTTTAAGCATGGCTCATCTCCTCGAGCTCTTTTTTCACATATTCGAAAGATTCCTTTGCCGCCTCTATATTTGGCGCAGCAATTTTCGCTGGAAAGCGTTCTTGAATTGCAGCAAGGATGCTTTCTAATTTCACGATTCCCGTTGCTGCTGCAAAACCACCTAGTAACGCTGCGTTTGGCATTGGTCTACCCACATGCTTCAGTGCGATATCAGATGCAGGCACAATCAAATTCTTTTTTGGGTTGCGTTCCGCAATAAATTCTGCAATTCCTAACTCCTCAAAAGACTTTTGAGTATTAATGAGAATGAAACCGTCGGGACTGCTGCCGGAAAAAACATCAATGGAATGAAGAAGAGTGACATCCTGTATGAGGAGCGCATCTGGTTGTAAGACTGGTTCTCGCAATCTGATTTTTTGATTACTGATGCGACAATAAGAAACTACAGGAGCTCCGGTTCTCTCGGAACCAAAGCTTGGAAAAGCTTGCGAATGTTGACCATCTTGAAAAGCTGCAACACTGAGTAACTCGGCGGCGGTGACTACTCCTTGCCCACCTCGTCCGTGGATTCGGATCTGAAACACACTTAATGCTATTCCTCTTTATCTAATGATTGGAATGGTGTGCGCTTAAAGTGAGTAGTGCTTCCAAGCACAATCAACTCTTAATAGTGCTACCTCTCACTCATCTCTAGATAGTTCTTTAATAAGAAAGAATGTAAAAGCAACGTCAAAGTGAAAGAATAAGAGGGTGAAGAAGAATTTCCTTGCTCCGGTCTCCAAGAGCGCTCATAAATACTCTCGAGGAGTGGTTGCGATTTCAGCTGGCTCAAAGAAATATCCTGGGGCAGCCCTACTTACAACAGGCGCTGCACGTCGCGGTGGAGCGGGTTATATTCAATTTATATCTGCCGATGAACGTCTTATCGATTTGGTAATTTCACAATTCCCCGATGTTGTGCCAATTGGGAATCTCGAAGAACTCAAGGCGAGCACACTTCTAGTTGGCTCCGGGGAGCCACAAAAAATCAAGATTCCAGGAGATGTCGCTCTCGTTCTGGATGGTTCGTCTATCGCTCTCGCTCAACAAGTTAAGAATCAGATCACTGTTATCACCCCTCATGAAGGTGAAGTCAAATATCTCGGAGTGCTACGAGAGAACCGAAGCGAAACTGCACTGTCGCTAGCTAAACAGAATAATTGCATCGTCGTTCTCAAGGGACCCGGGACCGTAGTCGCCTCTCCCGATGGAAGGCTTTATATTGATAGAAAAGGCGGGGCTGAGTTAGCTAGTGCTGGAAGCGGAGATATTCTCGCCGGCCTCATCGCATCCATGCTCGCCTCTTGGAAACCAAGCGATCGCGATGAAGCTTTCGAGGTTGTTTGCAAAGCTGTGACTTTCCATTCAATGGCAGGGAAATTGGCTCGAAAGAGGGCAAACCCTGTGGTCGCAACAGACATATTGAACGCCTTATCACTACTTCACAAGTAACATTCATACATGAGCGAAAAGACAATGGTCATCACACTTATCGACATTCAGCGCGAAAACCGCAATCGAAAAAGCGTTCTTTTCCGATGGATACTTGTTGCTCCTGTTGCCCTGCTTATTGGCCTGATGACTCAAACTGTTCATTGGGGTATAACTACAACAGTTATTTGTCTTCCAGTGGTTCTCACCTTGCTCTTTCGTGGAATTTATCCAAGCTGGTTGCTCGGCTATAACCATGCCATCATGGAATTTTCTACTCGTATTGCAGCCTATATTTTCTTATTGACAGATGAATATCCTTCACTCGAACGCAATGAAAAAATCGCAGTGATATTTCCTGATATTGAAGGTGGAAAGAAATTAAGTCGTGGCCTGCCAGTTGTGAAGTGGATTTTCGCGATTCCACTCATGATTGTCGGTAGCGTCTATCTACTGCTTTCTCTCATTGCAACTCTGATAGCGTGGATCATCACTTCAGCAACAGGCACTTATCCAGAATTCGCGTTAAGCCTTGTTTATGGAACGATTATCTATTGGAATCGCGTGCTTGGGTATTGTGTTGCTCTAGTAAGTGATGACTATCCACCGTTTACTTTGAGCCTGAATTAACGAGCAAGCGGAAAAACAAGTCGGGCTTGAGTCTCATTTCCGACTCTCGTTAGCGAAATATTGCCTTTTAATTCATTCTCCGTCAGCGTTCTCACAATTTGCAAACCTAGATTTGATGAGTTCTCATAATCAAATCCTTGAGGCAAGCCAACGCCATTGTCTATGACAGAAACAATGTATTGACCTTCGCTTTGAACTACTTCTAATCGAAGTTGGTCGCCACTTTCCGCTAAACCATGTTCCAAAGAATTATGAATCAGCTCTGTAATCACTAAGGCCAAAGGGGTGGCAATCTGGGCTCCGAGAACGCCAAAAGATCCACTCTTCGAGTGATGGACTGTGCGAGTTGCAAGCTCCACGGCGTTGCGCACAATTCGCTCATAAACCTCATCAAATTGCACTGTTTCAGCGGATGAAGTTGAAAGTGTTTCGTGTACCAATGCGATTGATGCAACACGTCTCACAGCTTCCGCAAGCGCAGCGGATGCCTGTGGATCATCTACTCGCCTTGATTGAAGTCTAAGAAGCGCTGAGACAGTTTGAAGATTATTTTTAACGCGGTGGTGAATCTCACGGATAGTTGCATCTTTTGTAAGAAGTGCACGATCTCTACGGCGAAGTTCAGTCACATCATGCACAAGGACTATAGCGCCTATCCGATTACTATTTTCAATCATTGGAATGACAAGAAAGTCCAAGATTGCTCGCCCGTTATCTAGTTCCTCTCGGCGTAGAGTTTTACCTGAAAGAGCAACATCCCACGTCTCCTCAGTCGGAAGCGAATCGCCTTTTGAGATTGCCGCAACGATAGAGCCGAGATTATGGTTTTCGAGTTCTCCGTCCCATCCTGCTCGACTCATGGCTGAGTGTCCATTAGGAGTTGAATAAGTAATGATCCCGTTTGCATCCAAGCGAATCATTCCATCACCAACACGTGGAGCTGATTCTGAACTATAAATCGAGTTTTTAATCGGGAAGGTCCCCTCAGAAATCATTCGATAAATCTTATGAGCAATCTCTCGATAATTAATTTCAAGGCGGGAGGCGCTTCGCATTTGAACGGCATCTCGGTGGCGTGAAATGACAGCAATGAAACGATCGTGGTAAAAAACCGGCACGGTTTCTTCTTTAATCAAAAGATCTCCAACTTGTTCCGGCTCGCTATCACGAACAATTTCACCTTGTGAAAGTGCCTGATCAAGTCTTGGATTATCGCCCCATGAAATTTCTTCACCAATGACGTCATAAGCGAAAACAGTTGCAGCAGTTGTGGGGCGAATATGGGCTACTGCGACATAGCCTTCAGGCCATGATTGATAATCCTTACGTTTTGGAACCCAGAGAATCAAATCAGCGAAAGATAAATCAGCAAGCATCTGCCATTCGGCGGTCAGTTCGGAGAGACGTTCGCGATCGTCATCAGTAAGCGCCGTTAGCGCATACATACGTGCGAGACGATCGTCGGACACCTTTGCCCCCTTACATAACCGAGGTGGCGATACTACCAATCTCCTTCA
>CAYRJB010000002.1:12803-33642 GCA_964424485.1 uncultured Actinomycetes bacterium | reverse complement strand
CCTGGAGCATTTGCAGTACCCGTGACCACAATACATGTGGATTTTGCCGATTCAATCTGTGGTTTACCTCGACCAGTCACTTCAGTCGAAATCTGCTGCAGCATTGGAAGACGCAATTCTGATCGAATTTTTGTCATGATTGAATGTGCCTGAACTGGAATATCATCGATGCATATAAAGGAACGAGTAGGGCTCTGATGAGAGTTGATGAATTTCGATGAGAGACCGTCCAGATCGCTGGTATACACAACTATGGTTCGAAGTTCGGGTGCTCGCATACCTAGAAACTCTTCCAACATTTTTGCATCAAATGACCGAAAGATTATTGACCAACCTTGAGAATAGAGAAGTTGAGCCACGAAATCCTCGACATCTGCCTCTGCAATTGCAGTAATCACTTCTAGCTGAGGGATCTCACTACGCATGGCGCACCAACACAATACGTCCTAATTGAATTCCATCAGCTATAGATAAAACGCTCTCGGGTTTGACTGTCACCAAAACATTGACGCTTCCAGTCATAGAGGCGTTTTGATTATCGATTTTTGCAATAGTTACGTGTGAGACCAGCAAGGATGTTGCGCTTCCTTTTTGAGGTACGGAATAGATATCGACAAATTCACCTGCCAATAAATTTGATGGAAGATCACTCTTATTGATTCCTAAAGGCACTTCACGCATTGCAGCTTTAGCAACCGCGCTTTTACGTACAGCGACGACTGGAATTAATTCTCCAGATTTAACTGGTGCGGTGATGTAACTCCCAATGAGGTTAGCCTTCTTTGAAAAGTAACGTGAAGAACCACTTTGCATGGACACACTTTTAACTTTTATGTCTTGGGCGGTTAGTTGAGTTCCAACAACTAGGGGCTTTGACGCTGACCAAAGTTCCACTGGCGCCGTAGCGCTCGATAAGAGCAGAGTGCCAGAAAACAATGCGAAGAGAATGATTGCGACTGCGATGAGCCGACGGGAATTACGTTGTATAAATTCATTTATATCCATGGCAGATTTCTACTCACGCATGAGATTGAAAACTTCATACTTAAGGAGGAAGTTTCACCAAGAACTTAGGCGCATTCTGCCTCCATGAACACAGTTACACCTCTCCTGATAAGGCCCGTCTACTTCTCCTATGGGTCTGTACCGATAAACCACCCATCTCTTTTTGAGCGAATTACACCGCCTCTTGATCCTCCCCCACGCAAGCTCTATCTCATCCCAACTCCTGACTTTTTAGAAGGAGAGGAGTTAGATGACATTCCGCCAGTTCCTTCTGGACTTGATGAATTACCACCGCTGAGCCAATGGGTGCGTTCATACATTCACTCGGTAATAGAAATTTGGTCAGGGCGCAGACCAGCTTCTCAATTAATGCGTTGGACACATTCATCTATTTATTCAAGGCTTTCACGAGAGGTCGGAACGAGATCAGTGAAGATTCATCGAATCCACATCGCTCAACCACTCGAAGGAATTTGTGAAGCAACAATCACCATCAAAGATGGGAATCGTGTCAGGGTTTTATTACTCAGATTTGAGGGTGCAGATAAAAAATGGAAGTGCACCTTCCTCGAATTAATCTAAGCAGCTCCGTGGCAACGTTTGTACTTTTTGCCGCTACCACAAGGGCAAGGAGCGTTACGAGATGTGCCACCTGATGAAGCCTCGCCTGGAGTTGTCTCAGCGCCTGAATATTTCAGCTGTTGCTCGGCCGGTTGATGTGTCTCGAAACCTTTAGCAGCAACTTCCTGATTTTCAACATTGACCTCAACATTGAAAATAAATCCGGTCATCTCCTCAGCTATTGAATCCATCATCGCAGCAAAGAGGTCATAGCCTTCACGCTGATATTCGACTAATGGATCTCTTTGAGCCATTGCACGTAAACCGATACCTTCTTGGAGGTAATCCATTTCATACAAGTGTTCTCGCCACTTGCGATCTAGCACGGAGAGAAGAACTTTGCGTTCAAGTTCGCGCATAACTTCTTCGCCCAGAGCCTTTTCGCGTTCAGCATATGCACGCTTGGCATCTTCAATAACTTTGTGTTGGATGAATTCAACGTCTAATCCAGGGCGTCCACCGACTTCTTTCTCCAAGTCTTCAATGGTGAAGGAGATTGGATACAAAGCTTTAAGCGCTCCATGAAGTGTGTCGAGATCCCAATCTTCTGCATATCCTTCGGCAGTTGCACCATTCACATAAGCACGCAATGTATCAACCATAAACTCTTCAGTTTGACTCTTAATATCGCGGCCCTCGAGAACTTCTCGACGTTCACGATAAATAACTTCACGTTGACGATTCATCACGTCGTCGTATTTCAAGACATTCTTACGCATTTCGAAATTCAAAGATTCCACTTGGGTCTGTGCTGAACGAATAGCGTTAGACACCATTTTAGATTCGATCGGCATATCGTCAGGAAGCCCGGCGGCGCCTAAGAAACGTTCAACAATCCCACTATTGAAACGTCTCATCAAATCATCTTGCAGTGATAGATAGAAACGTGATTCACCTGGATCGCCTTGACGACCTGAGCGACCTCGAAGCTGATTATCAATACGTCGCGATTCGTGGCGTTCGGTGCCCAGCACATAGAGGCCACCAAGAGCAACGACTTCTTCGTGTTCCTTCTTCACCGCTTCTTTTTGTTTAGCAAGTTCAGGAGCCCAAGCTGCTTCATATTCGGCAGGATTATCAACTGGACTAATTCCACGATTTTGAATCGCGTAGTCGGCCATGAATTCTGGGTTGCCGCCAAGCATGATGTCAGTTCCGCGTCCTGCCATGTTGGTTGAGACAGTTACAGCACCTAACGTTCCCGCGCGAGCAATGATTGCTGCTTCGCGTTCGTGATGCTTGGCATTCAAAACTTCATGCTTTATTCCTCGTCGAGTAAGCACATGGGAAAGCTCTTCAGATTTCTCAACTGAGACAGTGCCGACTAGCACAGGTTGACCTTTGCGATGACGTTCAGCAATGTCATTTGCAACCGCTTCGAATTTTCCGAGTTCAGTCTTATAAATCAGATCGCTCTGATCCTTACGCTGGTTCGGGCGGTTTGTGGGAATAGGAATAACACCGAGTTTATATATCTGAAGGAATTCAGATGCTTCGGTCATCGCGGTACCTGTCATACCAGACAACTTCTTATAAAGACGGAAGTAATTCTGCAGCGTGATTGTCGCGAGAGTTTGATTCTCGTCCTTAATTTCAATTCTCTCTTTTGCTTCTAGCGCCTGGTGAAGCCCCTCGGAGTAACGGCGACCTTGAAGTACGCGGCCCGTATGCTCATCGACAATTAACAACTCACCGTTCATAACCACATAATCTTTGTCGCGCTTATATAGCTCTTTTGCGCGAATAGCATTGTTGAGATAGCCAATCATTGGAGTATTGACTGCCTCATAAAGATTATGAATTCCAAGCAATTCTTCAACTCTAGTAACGCCTGCATCCAAAATACCGACAGTGCGCTTCTTTTCATCTACTTCGTAATGGGTGTCGCGTTGAAGGCGATCAAGAATTGAAGCAAATTCCGTGTACCACTTAGTCGGCTTATCTGCTGGTCCTGAAATAATCAAAGGTGTGCGGGCTTCATCGATAAGAATCGAGTCAACTTCGTCAACAATTGCAAAATTATGTTCGCGTTGAACGCAGTCGGATAATTCCCATGCCATGTTGTCGCGGAGATAATCAAATCCAAATTCATTGTTAGTGCCATAAGTAATATCCGCTGCATATGCTTCGCGACGTTGCGCAGGTGTCATGTGAGCCAGAATGACGCCAACTTTGAGACCTAAGAAGCGGTGAATACGCCCCATCCATTCGCTATCGCGTTCGGCGAGATAATCATTAGTCGTAATGACGTGAACACCCTTGCCGGTTAACGCATTGAGATAGGCAGGAAGTGTTGATACAAGAGTCTTACCTTCACCTGTACGCATTTCAGCAATATTGCCTAAATGAAGTGCCGCACCACCCATGAGCTGAACGTCATAATGGCGTTGGCCGAGTGTGCGCTTTGCAGCTTCGCGAACAGTTGCAAATGCTTCAGGGAGTAAATCATCCAGATACGCACCTTGCGCGAGTTGCGCACGGAACTTTTCTGTTTGTCCACGGAGCTCTTCGTCAGATAAAGCTGAAACTTTGCTTTCGAATTCGTTGACTTGAGCAGCAATTTTTTCAAGACGTTTGACTGCCCGACCTTCGCCTGCGCGAAGAATCTTGTCCAAAATACTCAACGGTTCCTCCAGTGGTTCGTGGGCCTATCGTATTCGGTATTGGATGGGTCGCTAAACCAGCGGTAACCACGGCAATCGGAGAGATTTTCGCCTCCCGAAGCGCCCTGAGAGCCTCTCGAATAGAACTTCCTGTTGTTACAACATCGTCAATAAGAACGGTCCTCGGCAGATATAAATTCCCAGCCCAATATGCACCGTGCAAATTTGCATGCCTATCCTCATGTGACAAGGCAGTCTGATCTGCAATCTTTCGTCGGACTTCTAATATTTGCTCAGCCTTTGGATCAAGTCCTCGTGCCAAAAGAAGTGCGTGGTCAAATCCCCTCCGGCGTAGCGAATCTCGTGATGAGGGAATTGGAATCAAACTTGCATTTACTGGAATTAATTTTGACATCGCAGCTATGAGTACGGCTCTAGCTCTTCTGTCATTATTTTCTTTAGCTCGCATCAAAATGTGAGCAACTGAGTGACTATAAAGGGCAGCGCTATAGATGGGTACGCCATCTATGTAATTAACAAACTTACGATTCCATTCTTCATTACATCCAGAACAATGAAATGTCCCTGGTGATTGACAGGTAACGCATCGAGGAGGGAAGAGAAGTTTGAGAGCATCGTGCACTCTCGAACTCTCACCTATTTAAACATCATCAATGTCAAAAGAAGTAAATTCTGTGGATGGCGCATCCTGTGGGATTGGCGAAATTGGTTCTTCTGTCATCGGAATTCCAGGAGATTTTGGAATTGAGAGTACGAAATGAGCACCTGCGTTAGGGCGACCCCAAGCTTTGATTGTGCCTTGGTGCAACCTTGCATCATCGAGTGCAATTGAAAGTCCGAGCCCAGTTCCACCACGTAACCTCGATCGAGATGGATCTGCACGCCAAAAACGATCAAAGAGCCTCTCGCCATCTCTCTCTGTGAATCCGATTCCATAATCTCTAACACCAACAGATACTGCACTCTCGTTTTCAGCAACAGTAACTACAACACCTTTGCCTTCAGAATGGTCAATCGCATTGGAGATCAAGTTGCGTAATATTCTCTCAATTCTTCTAGCGTCAATCTGTGCCATAACGGATTCGTCTGGCGAGATCACTGTGACATCTTCACTGGCGTGAAGTTCATCAATCACTCTTCGAACGATATTTGATATGTCAAAACCTTGAGTCTCAAGGATGGCCGCTCGCGCATCAAATCTGCTTACCTCAATAAGATCGGCAAGCAAACTCTCGAATCGAACGATTTGTGCCATCAAGAGTTCTGCGCTTCTCGAAGCGGCGGGATCCAAATTATGTCGACTATCAAATAGGACTTGAGAAGCCATGCGAATAGTTGTGAGAGGTGTGCGCAATTCATGGGAAACATCAGAGACGAAACGTTGTTGAAGTCTCGAAAGATTCTCAAGACGTGAAATTTGTTGTTGGAGCGATACTCCCATTTCGTTAAAGGCAACAGCTAGGCGAGCAAGCTCATCCTCGCCGCGCACTGCAATACGCCTGGAAAGGTCTCCTGCTGTTAACTCTTCGGCAATTTCAGCAGCTTCGCGGACCGGCCTGACTATGCGGCCCGAAACGTTCCAGGTGATAAGACCAATCATCAGCAAAAGAATGACGAGAGAGATCATCAAAAGAATGTTGATGAATCTCATCAAGCTCTCTTCTTGCGTCAGTGGAAAGAGATAGTAAATCTCATAAATTTGATTCTCCGGTATGAAGAGCAATCTTCCGACAATAATTCCGTTAGTTGTTACACCATTGATATAGCGAATCTTGCCTTGCATAGAATGTGCAAAGCCATCTTTACGGACAAGTGTTCTAAATTCTGGAGTGATGGTTGCAAAGTCAAGGTAACTTGAGCTTCCTTGATAAATCTTCGAACTTTTTACAGTGTCTGGCGTAGCCAAAATAATTGCCTCGCGTTGAGTTCGAGTTGGATCTACTTCGCTGGTTTTAAAAACTTCAGAAATAATATCTCTAGCTTTTTTCTCTGGGCGATAGCGAGTCTCATCCAGCTGGCTCTGCAAAGCGTCAATTGTGGACTTACCTTCATTGATTGACGATTCGAGTTTGGAACGATTGATTCCCGCGCTGATCTGATTCGACAAAAGCACGCCCACTACTAAGAAAAGCAACGTGGTAAGGGCAAGCGTTGTTGCGGTGACACGAACCAGGATGGAAGTACGCCAACTTCCGAGAAGATTCTTCATTACGTCCTTAGGAACCAGCCTTGTAGCCAACTCCACGAACTGTCATGATGATTTCAGGATTATCGGGATCACGTTCAATCTTTGCACGTAAACGCTGAATATGAACGTTAACAAGGCGAGTATCGGTTGCATGTTGATAACCCCATACCTCGCTAAGAAGAGCTTCGCGAGTAAAAACTCGACCAGGTTCTTTCGCGAGAGCCACGAGAAGATCAAATTCAAGACGGGTTAATGGAATTACTTTGCCATCGCGGTGAATTGTGTGGGCGACTTGATCTATGAGGATATCGCCAATCCTCAACGAAGTTGTCTGTTCGACCGTACTACGACGAAGTCGAACTTTGAGACGAGCTACAAGCTCGGAGGGATTAAATGGCTTAACCATGTAATCATCCGCGCCCGCCTCAAGTCCGAGTACTACATCTTGTGTATCACCTTTGGCAGTCAGCATGACGATTGGCACCATTGACTCTTTGCGAATCAATCTACAAATCTCAACGCCATCAATTCCAGGCAACATCACATCAAGCAAAACCAAATCTGGATTGCTTGATCGGAAAATTTCTAATGCACCATCACCATTATTGATGAGGTCAACCTCGAAGCCAGAACCGTTTAGAACGATTCCCAACATCTCGGCGAGATCTTGGTCATCGTCGACGACCAATATCTTGGGCATTAGGAACCATGCTCCCAAGAGTTCAAGTAGAGCTCTTGTGCAGGAGTAAGCACATCGATTTCAGCATTCATAGATGCGAGCTTCAAGCGTGCAACTTCCTTATCAATTTCTGACGGTACGTTGTGTAAACCAGCTCCAAGTTCCTTAGCAGCCTTGAGTAACCATTCAGCAGTAAGAGCTTGATCTGAAAATGACATATCCATAACTGCAGCAGGGTGGCCCTCAGCAGCACCAAGATTGACTAAGCGTCCTTCTGCAACGAGAAGGAGGCGACGCCCACTTGCAAGCACATACTCATCGGTCTGATGACGAATACGAGGATTCTTCTTTGCGTGCTGTTCGAGCCAAGCAACATCAATTTCAATGTCAAAGTGGCCAGAGTTCGCAAGAATTGCGCCATCCTTCATTACATTGAAGTGTTCTTCGCGAAGTACATCACGATTGCCCGTGACGGTAATAAAGACATCGCCAACTTTTGCAGCTTCGTGCATTGGTTGAACTCGGAATCCTTGCATCAAGGCATCAAGCGCCTTGGTTGGGTCGATTTCCGTAACGATCACGTCAGCACCGAGGCCCTTTGCTCGTTCAGCAACACCCTTGCCGCAATATCCAAATCCTGCAACAACGAACGTCTTGCCTGCGATAAGTTGATTGGTTGCACGGAAGATTGCATCGAGAGTTGATTGACCTGTACCAAAACGATTATCGAACATGTGTTTTGTATCAGTGTCGTTGACAGCGATCATAGGGAACTTAAGAGCTCCATCTTTTGTCATCTGAGAGAGACGAATGACGCCTGTTGTGGTCTCTTCGCATCCCCCCATAATTCCTGGAAGAAGCTCTTGACGTGATGTGTGTAATGTATTGACGAGGTCGCATCCATCATCGAAAACAAAATCTGGCTTGATGTCGAGTGCCTGATTCAGATGTTTGTAGTAACCATCGCGATCAACGCCGTTACGTGCGAATACAGAAATACCATACTCGTGCACAAGTGCAGCAGCAGTGTCATCTTGTGTAGAAAGTGGATTTGATGCACATAGCGCGAGTTCGGCTCCGCCAGCCTTGAGTGCAATCATGAGATTTGCTGTCTCTGTGGTGACGTGCATGCAAGCTGCGATACGGATCCCTGTGAAAGGTTTTTCGTTTTCAAAACGGACTTTGATTTGCTGTAGGACTGGCATATTGCGTCCTGCCCATTCAATGCGCTTCTTACCCTCAGCGGCAAGTGTTGCATCTGCAATGTCATGTGAAACGGCTGTTTGAACTGACACGTGTAGCTCCCAATAAATAGTTGTATGTGAAAGGTCGGAGTTTTCCGAAGCGCTCGACGTATGAGCGAGACCTCGCTCTAGAACACAGGCTTCAGTTTACACGACCTCGAAATGCCTACTTAATCAGCTCGAGGACCTTGTCGCGCACCTTCTCCATTGTTGCTTTGTTATTAGCCTCAACGTTTAGTCTAAGGAGAGGCTCGGTATTGGAAGGGCGAACGTTAAACCACCACTCATCTGCCGTGACAGTGACTCCGTCGAGTTCATCAAGTTCATAATCTTGTTTAAAGGACTCGCGAATAATGGTCAATGACTTTTCAGTATCTTTAACTCGCGTATTGATTTCGCCACTGACAACATAACGGTTGTATGGAGCAAGCAATTCAGAAAGCGGTACATTGCTTGATGCAAGTTCGGCAAGTGCAAAAAGCGCTGCCAACATTCCTGAATCGGCCTTCCAGAATTCTGCAAAATAGAAGTGGCCTGAATGTTCTCCACCAAAAACGGCACCGGTCTCAGCCATCATCGCCTTAATGAAGGAATGTCCCACCCGAGAGCGAATTGCCTTGCCACCATTTTCATTTACAACCTCTGGCACAGCTTTGGATGAAATGAGGTTATAAATTATTGATGAACCTGGTTTACGTTTTAATTCTCGAACTGCGATCAGTCCAGTGAGAGTTGAAGGAGTAACCACTGCGCCCTTCTCATCAATAAGGAAGCAACGATCCGCATCTCCATCAAAAGCTAAGCCAATATCTGCCTTGTGTTTTTTTACCGCTTTCTGAAGATCTTTTACATTTTCCGCATCGATAGGGTTGGCTTCATGGTTAGGGAAAGTGCCATCAAGTTCAAAATACATAGGAATGAGATCTACATTAAGTTTCTCCATCACAGCAGGGGCAGTATGACCCGCCATTCCGTTGCCGGCATCGATGACGACTTTAAGTCGACGAGGGGCTGCGGTTAACTCATCACCAAACATGCTGACAAGGAAGTCGACATATTCATGCAACATATCTTTTTCTGTGACTTTACCTGGTGGTCGAATCGGCATTGATACGCCTTCAACGACCAAATCTCTAATTCGACGTAGCCCTGAGTCCTGACCAATTGGGCGTGCTGCGCTCTTGCACAATTTAATTCCATTGTATTCAGCAGGGTTATGGCTAGCTGTAAACATTGCACCGGGAAGATTGAGCTTGCCAGAGGCAAAATAAGTCATATCGGTGGAAGCAAGCCCAATTCGAATTGCATCAAATCCCTGAGAGGTGACTCCTGCTGCGAAAGCTTCTGCAAATGGTGCCGATGATGGACGCATATCTTCGCCAATAACAACTGTGCCCGGTTCTCGCTCTTCCTCAAGAAAGCGTGCGAAAGCAGAACCAAGTACAAAAGTGAAATCGGCGGTTATTTGCTTATCGACCAATCCACGAACGTCATAAGCCTTCATGATGGTGTCAAGAAATTCGCGCGTAAACATAAGCGAAACTTACAAGGAATTAGTTATTTGGAATAGCCCGAAGATGGCCACGACGACCAATCTCATTTACTGGCACTGAGGTGAGTTCGGGCTCGCCTCGATTAAAAGCTGCAACTTCACGTACAGCATCAGCAATTGCCATTAGATCATCATCAGATGGACCTGTGGTCTCTCCTTCAGGTTCATGTTTGATTACTGACCATCCATTAGGAACTTTTAACGTTAATGAATGTTGAAGGCAAAGGTCGTACGCATGTGGTTCGGCGTATGTTGCAAGAGGGCCAAGTACAGCAGTTGACTCTGCATATATATAAGTCAATGTCTTACTCGCGACGCTTCGGCAGCCGGCACGCGAACACATGCGACCAGTGCGCTGGTGCGTTCGTTGGGCTCGGTTACTCACCCTGTGAGATTAGCAAGGAGGTGAGGCAAATTGTGGGATTGATTGGGTATTAATTAACCGCGAGCCAGAGCATGCGTATCTGCGATTGGAAGAGATGATGTTTCCAAAATCGCACTGGGCACCAGTGGTAGATAAGCAATTTGGTAGTTATTCCTCAATATGACCCCACCAACTATCGACTTCTTCACATCCGCGTCGAGAGATATTGTCCGAATTCCACCAGTGCCTGGATTCCAGAAAGCGATACCTTCCCCATTCACCTTTCCTCGGTGACTTCGCCCGGCAGAATCTTTCCAAGAGATCGCAACCGAAATTGAATTACCGACAAAGACAAACTTCGGAGATAAACCGGTGAAGTTCATTGATAACTTATCTAGGTTTTGTGAGGCGCTCGCCCATGCAAAATCTCCACCTTTCATTTGAGTGAGCACGGCAGCTACCAATGGTTGATCCGAATCTATGACAAAAGCCATAGGTGTTGACGATGTCAGGTCAGGCAGCGCAATATCTGTGACAACTCCATGCTTGATAGTTCGATCATCAAATCCAACAGGAGTGAAATCCCCATCGCCAGATTTCACTGTTACACGCATTGTTGCATCGAGGGAGCCCGGAACAAGCAACCTTATTGAAGTGGCAACTTTCCCGCTCGAGGATTGGAGAACAGTTGGAATCACTAGATGAGTTGCCGGGTTATTTGTCGAACTCACGAAATCAGATCCCAGAGACGAGAGACCCTTTTTACGTTGGTCATACAAGAAAGTTGTTACGCGTCCGCTCCGTGTTGCGACATGCACTGCGACTGCATCCTCACCTGGGACAAGCGCATCAATAAAGACAGGACGATCTGAATTCGCTTTGATTTTGAGTGACAAAGGAGGCATCGCCACTTTGCCGTATGCATATATATCAACCGTCGCAGTGCTCAATCCGCTATTCACTATATGTAGGGCGTCTTTACTCGTAAGTCCGCCAGAACCACCCACAAACCATTGATCAGCAGCACCGGAAAGACAGGTTGCGGCAGCCAAACCGCCATTGGAGTTACTTACGACAAATGATGTGCCGGGATTGCCATCTATAAGTAGAGCAGAAGTACCCATGTTCTGAATTGCAGAAGATGCTGTAATGAATCTATTTTTTTGCGATGGTATCGAGCGAATCTTTAAATTATTTTTTGCAAGATAGGCGTTAGAGCTTCCATCGCTAATTTTTGGTGCGCACACAGAAGCTGGATACGACTGCCGTGATCTCCCCAAATTCTGAGCTACGGGTGCGAGGTAGGAAATTGCGAATGCGAAGAGAAGAGCGCTCGCAATCCACAGAAGCCTCTCATCTTGGATTTGCCGTTTAAATTTAATACCCGCACGCACCTTGTGAAGAGTTTTTAAATCAATATCCCACTTCATATTTTTCATATTGATGCGCGCCATCAGACCAACTCCTCGAGTGGAACATCACGACGACGGCGACCCGCAGGAAGCGACATGACGACGCTGATGAGAAGTATGAGAAGTTGAAAGGAGATAAGTGCGCGATGTAAGGCGCTTTCATGAACAACAATGACTTGGCCAGAATGATTGACCTTAAAGTGTGGCAAGCCATCATTGCCTCGCACTCGAAGGGCTTTCTGTCCATCTAATAAAACTCGCCACCCAGAATCGTATTTTTCAGTCACAATAATTTCGCCAGAAGCAGGAACTGTCCCAACCCCACCAATATCGGTTGATGAGATAGTTGCAACTTTTCCGAACGCATCAACAAAGTAAATGTGAGGCTTTGCACCTGCAACCTTCCACACCACTCCATTTGACGTAGATGACATTCGAACAAATCCACCGCTGCCATCAATTGCCCTTACAACAGGTGATTCAATCTTGCCCTTATAGAAAACGTATTGAATTCCATACATTCCAAGAATTGAAGCACTCGTTATACCTGATCCAGAGATGAGAGAAGTTACGGCATCTCCAATAGCGCCAGGGAGCGCAACAGTTACATCTGCTTCACCAAAATAAAGATCATGGCCTCGCGTAACGCCATAAACAGTTTCACCTTCGATATTTCTAATTATCAAGGTCTTTGGTCGCTCTGGAGTATCGCCAAGTGCAGTAACAAATGCTGGAACGATTTGTTGGTGGTCAGTTTGAACTAGTCCAGAACCTCCTCCAGTTATCGCCCAAAGTGGAGTAGCAATCAAAGAGAAAGCTGTGACAAAAGAAATAATTGCGAAACCTGCATGCCGCAAACCTAAATGTTCGCTTTGCAACCGTGGAACGATTGATTCGGCATAAAGCAGAGCTGGGGGCAAAAGAAGCGCTGAGGCAATTGCAATTAATGGTCCAGTCCAAATGTTGGATGTAGAACCATGTCCAGGAATTGTAAATGCACTTAGTGCAATGGCAACACCAATCACAGTGGTTGAGATGAGCGATGCGGTTCGAAGTTCTCTGATCGCGAGTGCGGCGATTGCTAGCAATAAAATAGGCGAAATGATCCACATGGGTGGTGATCCCGCGCCTCCTGGATTTACAAACATTACGCTCCAACGATCACCTGAGTGAATAGGTAAACCAGGCTCGAGGAAAAGTTGAGTCGGATGGACTATCAGAGCAATTGACCAAGGCGTAGTAAGAAGCCATGGAGTGATGAAAAGTGTGAACCTTTTCTTCAAGGGCAAAGAAATTGCATCACTAAAGAACTTTACATAACCCATTTCAACAAAGTGGTGGCGAAGTTCAATGATTGTTGTGACGAAAAAATAACCTTGGAGAATTAGCCAACCAAGAAGAAGAATAGGATTAAAAGCTGCCAAAACTGCCGCAAGTAAAGCTATTGCAAAAATACCTCTCCAGGTTCTTAAATCATTTTTTCTCTCAAAGGGAGAGATGATGAATAAAGAGGGTGCAATGAGAAGAATAACGAGAGTGCCGATTCTGCCTTGATTGATAGAGGTCCACATCACTGGAGAGAAGGCATAAATACCTGCTCCAACGAGGGCAAAATATTTAGAACTTCCAAGTGATGAGAGAACTCGAAAGAATGTATAGAAAGCAATGATTGGAGCTAGAAGAAAAATTAAAGTAATAAATAGTGGGAGATTAAAAAATGTAATAACACTTGCCAGACCAAGGACCGGCAACCATGGTGGAAGTGCTGCCGCAGAGCCCATTCCTACCGCATGCCAAGAATCTACATACTCTCGAAGCAAATTCAGCCCGCTCTTTTGTGAGAGTGGAAGTGCACCGCCAGATATTTCACCGAAACGATGTCGCGCTGCAAATAGAGTAATACCAGCGATAACGGCAAAGATAATGAAGTGCGGTTTCTTTGCAATCAATTTCCATAGCGGCTCTTGCTTGATTGGAGCAATTGAAGGATCATCAAAACTATCCCCAATCAATCCAATGTCTGCATACGATTGAATCTCCACTCCAGAATCCTCATTTTGTGGGCGGATCAATTCAGAGAGATAAACAATCAGCCTCTCGCTTCCCATACGAATTTGGGACCAACGAGGTGGAATAAATTTTTTAATGATTCTTGGCGACACAAGTCGCTTCTTCTTGCGATAGCGACGCGCCTGAATCAGCTCTTTTGGATTGGCAAGCAAGAGCCCTACAGCAGCGATTTCATCGCCGGCATAACCAGGTAGTTTCATCAATAGGTTGGCGATAGCCCTGGCAATACTTGTTCCAAGTAATTGAAGTGCAACCCATGGCAAAATCCACCAACTCGAATTAGCGAGCATGACATATGCAGCATTACGACGATCTAGGAGCAAGGGGCGGTGAAGAAATGCTTCGGAGACATCAACTTTACGACGTTCAGATGCCGAAGCCTCAGCGTGATAGGCAACGGCTGCTGGAACTGCGATAGCGCTATATCCAGCTACGTAGGCCCGCCATCCGAAATCGACATCATCTCGGAAGAGAGCGAGGTTAATATCTAGTCCACCGAGTTCTTCATAGACATCGCGTCGAATTAACGCACCTGCTGTGCTGACTGCAAGAACTTCTCGAATTCCATCGTGTTGTCCTTGGTCTTGTTCTCGGCGTTCCAAACCTGTCCAGCGAGCGCCATTACTTGCAATCGTTACACCGATTTCAAGGAGATGATCGCGGTCATACCATCCACGCAATTTTGGACCTGCAATAGCAACATGTGGTCTGTTATCAACTGCCGCGAGCAATTCTTCCAGTGCGCTTTTATCCGGCGCACAATCATCATGGATAAGCCAGATCCATTCTCGTGTTCCATCGGTAATTGCAGGAGTTAATTCGAGAGCATGTTCGATTGCATCGCCATAACCCATTTCACGATCTTCAACGGAGAATGGAATTCCAGCAGAACGCAAAAGTTTTGTAGAACTATCTAAAGAGCCTGTATCGACTGCAACAGTGCGATCAATTTTCCGAGATTGAGAACCAAGGGCTGCAATCACCTGGGGCAACCAAGTCGCCCCATCGTGGGTCACCAAAACTGCAGTGACAAAAGCTTGTTCAGCCATTTAATGAGCCTATAGAAGATAAGGGAAAGTCTGCAAAGAGCTCTTGGCTCAGATTATGCAGAACGGCGCTTGAGGCGACGACGCTCACGTTCGGAGAGTCCACCCCAAATACCAAAACGCTCATCGTGTCCGAGTGCATACTCCAAGCATTCACCACGGACTTCACATGAAAGGCATACACGCTTCGCTTCGCGAGTGGAGCCACCTTTTTCAGGAAAGAATGCTTCTGGATCGGTCTGTGCGCAGAGTGCGCGTTCCTGCCAAGAAAGTTCTGCTGGATTTACTGGTGTTATGGGGAAATCGCTAAATTGGCGATCTGACATCACTGTCTCCTACTTTTCCTAGTGCCCTAGTTTTACTTAGGCATTTATCCATCGACAGTGGGGATTTCCCCACCTGGCAGGGACCGCACCTGAGGATGTACGGGCCACTAGAGGAGAATTACACGGGTGTAACCCCTCTCCCGTCAAGTCCTGGACGGTCAGTATTTTTTTATTTTTCGGGGTTATTTATCTACCGAAAATCCGAAAAAAGCCCTTTCTGCAATTGTTGATGCAGGAATTTCGAAATCAGCTGCAATAAAACAGTCAATAAGTGTGGAATTCTCGCCAATTTTCGCTCTTTCTCCCACTATGCAATTTTTTATCGTCGAGCGCGCCCCGATTATCACTTCATCTCCAAGATAGGAACCTTCAGTAATGGTTGAGGGTTCTTCAATCACAACGCCGAGCCCGTGGGCAAAGTTTTCGCCATCACTAAAAATCTTCCTCTCGTCAAAATCGCGAGAGAAAGCAGGTGAAGATGCCTGGCCTTTAATGAGATCTTTTGTTGCTTGAAGAAATGCTGCCGGGGATCCAATATCAAGCCAATAACTCTCATCAACAAATCCACAAACTCTTCCACCAGAAGAAAGAACATTGGGGAAAGTTTCGCGTTCGACAGAGACTACCGTGTCGACAGGAATTGAATCGATAATATTTCGATTAAATATGTAGCATCCTGCATTAATGATATTAGTCGGCGGATTGTCCATCTTTTCATTAAATGTCAAAATGCGATTTTCGTGATCAAGTTCAACGGAGCCAAATGCTCTCGCATCTGGAACTTTTGTAAGGTAGAGAGTGATATCGGCATTATTCTTTTCATGAAATTCAATTTGCTCTACTAGAGAATGGCTACTCAATACATCTCCATTGAAAATCATGACAGGCCCCGATCCAGATAGGAGCTTGGCAGCATTTCGAATTGCTCCACCTGTACCGAGGGCAGTCTTTTCAACTGCATAAGAAATCTTGATTCCAAAATTTTCTCCGTCGCCAAAATAAGGCTTGAAAATTTCGCTCATATAACTTGTTGCTAGAACAATCTCTTCAATTCCCGCTTGTGCCGCTTTCACAATTTGATGTTCCGTGACTGGTATTCCAGCGACTTTCAGCATTGGCTTTGGCGTAGTGAAAGTGAGTGGTTGCATGCGGGTTCCCATACCGCCTACCAAAAGAATCGCCGACTTAACTTTCATAACTCAACTACTTACTTGCGATGCGCTGGGCTGCATCTGCAATTTGTTGATCCGTTGCTGTCATCGCAATGCGAATGTAATTCTTACTTGCCTCTCCATAAAATCTTCCTGGGGCAGCAAGAATTCCCCGCTCAGATAGCCAGGTTATACTTTTCAAATCCTCTTCATCTCTGGTGCACCATATATAGAGCCCAGCTTCTGAGTGCTCGATGCGGAATCCGGCAGACTCCAGAGCTTTGCGAAGAATGTGGCGGCGTTGCGCATATCGAGTTGCTTGTTCGTGAACATGAATCTCATCTCCCAAAGCAGCAGTCATGGCTCGTTGAACCGGCAATGGCACGAGCATGCCGGCATGCTTTCGGAATTCACGAATGGCTGCAATCAGAGCACTATCACCAACGATGAGTCCTCCGCGGTACCCCGCAAAATTGCTCCTCTTAGAGAGTGAATAAACCGCGAGAATATTGGAGTTGTTTCCCCCTGCGACTTGAAGAATCGAAATCGGCTTGATGGATTCATCAGCTGGAAAGTTGAGATAACACTCATCTGATGCCACAACGAGTTTATGTGTGTGTGCATGATCGATGACCGCTTGCAACTCCTCCTTGGAATGCACTCGACCTGTTGGATTGGAAGGCGTATTAATCCACGCTAAATCTGCATCCGGCCACGTTGAAGGATCAATCCCGACCGCAAAACTTTCTGCACCTGCAATGAGTGCGCCTACTAAGTATGTTGGATAGGCAACATCAGGATAAATAACTTTCTTTGCTTGCAGAAAAGTTGGAAGCCATGCGACTAACTCTTTAGAGCCGATAGTTGGCAATACATCGAAATCACCTTGTGCACCTAAAACATTCTCGGCCCAGGTGCGCATTGCTTTGCGCAATTCAGGTGTGCCGATGGTGAGCGGATATCCAGGAGAATTAGATGATTCTCGCAAGGCGCTTTGTATAAATTCTGGAGTCGCATCAACTGGAGTACCAACTGATAAATCTATTAAGCCCCCTGGATGAGAATTTGCGCGCTCTTTAAAGGGTAGAAGCGTGTCCCAAGGAAAATCAGGTAGCTTCATCGAAAATTAAAGAGAGAAATTATTCGGATTTTGGAGGGAGCGCGCTGATTGTTGCGTGATCTCTACCAGTCGCGCCAACTTTGCTCGCACCACCAGGTGAACCGAGTTCAACAAAGAATCCAGAGTTAACATCCTTATATTCTTTCCAGGAGGCAGGCACATCATCTTCGTAGTAAATAGCCTCAACAGGGCAGACCGGCTCACAAGCGCCGCAATCCACACACTCGTCAGGTTGGATGTAAAGCATGCGATTGCCTTCATAGATGCAGTCGACTGGACATTCTTCGATACAAGACTTGTCCTTCACATCAACGCAAGGTTCGGCAATTACATAGGTCATTTCTTTTCCAGTTCTCTCGTGAATCTCATCAAGAATGTAGAACCATTCTAAACTACTCGCTATGCGCATGCCAGAGATTTCGGATATTGGCTCAAAAGTCAGCATCCGCCTCTTTGAGCCAGAGGGTGGATTTCGTGACCTCCTTGGCATTTTGGAGAGCGCCACCACAGTCCGCAAAAAGAGCGGGGAGTTAGTGAATTTTGATCCTGGGCGAATCGCACTATGGAAGGTTGTTGAGATTCCACATTCTAAAAAGTAGTTATGCCATTAAAAAGATCGATTTCGTGCCCATTCTCATCTAATGGATTGCTCTTAACTCCTTTTACTAACGTATAGAACTCATCAGCCATGATTTCAACACCCAGTTGATTCGAAAGAGCGAAAAATGGTCCATCTAAAGAGAGTTGGGTGGGGTGCTCACGCATGGCAGCCATCTTCTTATCGACATACTTTCTTCCATCGATTCGGGCGTTTACGAATTTGTCATCTTTAGCAAATGGAAAGTCTTCAACTTTTTCTACGCCAAAGAAGGAGCCACCTATTTCTTTCATTTTGTCGATACCTTTTTGCAACTCAGATTTTGGCATGACATTCCAATAAATTTTTTCGATTTTCCATTCAGGTTCACAAAGTTCAGCAGCTCGCATTGCGACTCGATGAGCTTGAATATGGTCAGGGTGTCCGTACCCTCCGAATTCATCATATGTGACCAGTACTTGAGGTTTGATCTCAAGAATAACTTTTACTAACTCATGTGCAGCTTCATCCAGATCTGCTTGCCAAAAAACATCCGGACGATTATTTGGCTCTGTGCCCATCATTCCCGAATCGCGCCACATCTTTTCTGGAGCTCCAAGAAATCGATGATCTGTAACCCCGAGTGCTTTCATTGCGTTTGCGAGTTCAACTTCGCGATGTGGCCCAAGAGCATCTTCTGTATGGCTTGCCAGGTGCGCAAGATCTTCAACAAGTACTTCGCCTTCTTCACCACGGGTGCAGGTCACAAGTGTGACGTGGGCTCCTTCGGCGACATATTTCGCCATAGTCGCGCCATTATTGATGGTTTCATCATCCGGATGAGCGTGGACGAAAAGTATGCGCCTACCGCCCTCTTTAATTGACTGACTCATGACCTCACTCTACTGAGGCACTGTTCGAACCATGAAGGTGCAATTTTCACAAATCGGACTTACGATTGGCCCACATATGACAACTGCTGCCGACTCCAAGAACAGGCTTCCTCGCGATGAGCGTCGTAGTCAACTTCTCAATGCCGCGCTCGAAGTATTTACGCAAGCTGGGTATCACTCAGCGCCTATGGATGAGATAGCAGATCGTGCAGGCGTCTCGAAGCCAGTCCTCTACCAACACTTTCCATCGAAACTCGAACTTTATTTAGCAGTGCTGGATCTACACATTGATTCTCTTCTTTTTGAAATTCAAAAAGCCGTTTCTTCCACTCAAGATAATAACGCTCGTGTTCATGCGGCCACAGCAGCGTACTTCGATTTCATTAACCGTGAAGGAGAAGCATTTAGATTGCTATTTGAAAGCGATATGACTGTCGAACCTAAGGTTCGCGAACGTCTGACACGTATGACTTATGACTGCGCGGCTGCTTTTTCTGCAATTATTTCGGTCGAAACTGGACTCTCTAAAGAGATGTCAATGATGCTCGCAACAGGTCTAATTGGAAATGTTCAATCAGCGGCTCGCCACTGGCTTGAGCGCGATCAAAAGGTAAGTCGTGAAGAGGCAGTAACAATTATTGCTGGACAGATTTGGCGTGGAGTCTCTGGATTCCCGCGCCACGAATAGAAAGTTAAATCATGGCAAAGAAAAACGACACAACCACAAATATTCGAGTTGGTATCGCAGATTCCAATCACATTGTTCAAGTTGATTCCACGCTTGCGACTGAAGAGATTCAGAGCATTGTCACATCGGCCCTTTCAAAGCGCGAACCTCTAGTTCTTGTTGATGCTAAGGGGCTTACAACAATTATCGCCACAGAGAAAATCGCATTTGTTGAATTTGGCGCGGCCGAAGAGCGAAAAGTTGGATTTGGCTCTCTCTAGTTTCTACTATTTTTTAATCGTTCGTCGCGCAGTTGCGCGACTTTCAAGAGCTTCCCATTGATCTCGTGAAGTTGTATTTTCTGCGAGTTCATTGATTTTCCCAGTGCCGTGATAATCGCTTGAGCCTGTTTTAAGTACTCCTAAATCAGCTGCAATTGCCTCTAGTAATGCTCGTTGCTCGCTGTTGTGGTCGCGATGATAAATTTCAATTCCATCTAAACCAGCATCAACAAATGAAGAAAAGGAGTCGACTGAGACTGTGCGTCCCCGCAGTGAAGCCATTGGATGAGCAATCACAGCTACCCCTCCTGCATCCTTAATCAAGCCAATTGCGACTTCAGGGGTTGGGGAATAATGGGCTACGTAATACGGTGAATTGTTATGTAGCCACTTTTCAAAGATCTCTTCTCGACTCTGTGCATACCCTTTGGCAATCAGAGCGTCTGCAAGGTGGGGTCGACCAAGAGTTGCACCATCACTTAATTGTTGTAGAACATCTTCCATCGTTATCTCAAAACCGTTCTGATTGAGACGCGTAATGATCCTAGTCATTCGTGAATAACGATTGTCACGAGTTTGAGCGAGTACATCTTGTAAAGGCTGGTGTCCTGGATCAAAAAGTAGTCCAAGCATGTGAACGCTAATTCCATCTTCTGTTTGACAAGAGATCTCTGATCCAAGCACGAGCTCCAGTCCAGGTCGCACCGTGGATATAGCTTCGCCCCATCCTGCAATCGAGTCGTGATCGGTAAGGGCAATGACTTCTAACCCTTGAGCATGCGCTTTATTGATCAGCTCACGAGGGGTATCAGTTCCATCGCTTACATTTGAATGCGTGTGAAGATCAATCATTTTTTTCCACCTAGAATAAAAATGCTACAACCAATAAGAATTCCTAACGAACCTGCATAAACCCCAAGCCCCGGATTTTGATGATTCCACGCCCATGCAATAAAAGCTGCAATTGGAACCTCAAAGAAAACTACAAGTGAAACGACAACCGGAGAGACGCGCTTGAG
>CAYRJB010000002.1:0-12703 GCA_964424485.1 uncultured Actinomycetes bacterium | reverse complement strand
TCACCGATAAAAGCACGTATTGAAACAGCAAAATCAAATCCAGTAATAACGAAGACTGATGCTAATCCAATGAAGATGCCGACCATTGATTGGCGAGAAATGTGATCGCCTTTGAATCGGAAATATAGTGCGGCGAATACTGGTTGGAGCGCTGCAAGTGCCGTACCCGCAGCAACTGTGGTAAACCGCATCGCAAGAAAGAAGAAAGTGAAATGTGCTGCCAGAATCACTCCAGCGAGGACTGAGCGGCGCATAAGGCGTCTCTTTATTGGATCGCGCCATTCTCCACTTCGAAGTGCAAGAGGAGCAAGCAAGATTGATCCTATGAAGTTGCGCCAAAAAATAAGTCCAGGAACGGGAACGGTACTTTTAGCAATCAGAGGACCTGATGTGCCGACGCCAATCATGGCAAGGAAGAGTAAAACAATATCTTTGCCTTTCGGCATCTGTGCGTGATTGCGTGTCATGAAAGTTTTAATCTACGAACTAGTGAATGTTAAACCAGAGAAGCGATGCAATACAGAGTGCTATAAGACCAATAATGAAACCATAAACTAATCGCATACGTTTTGAGGCGGCATATTCACCCATCAAACGTGAATCTGCACTAATGCCAAACATATAAATCAGGAGCGGAAGAAGAAGAATCGCATTAAGAATCTGTGTCAGGACAAGAATCTTGATGAGTGGCGCACCTGGAATCAAGATCAAGCCCGCAGAGACAGTAATCATTGCGCCATAGGTTGCGTAGAAGAGAGGGGCTTCTTTAAAACTATCATCCAGCGCCGCAGGTCGCCCGGTGAGGTCGGTGACTGAATAAGCGGTAGAGAGAGGCAAAATAGAGGCTGCTAAAAGCGATGCAGCAATCAAACCAAGGGCGAAAAAACCTTTCGCAAGTGATCCTGCAAGAGGTTCGAGAGCTCTAGCCGCTTGAGAAGCATCTGTAATTTCAAATTCGCCTTCTCGATGAAGCGTAGCTGCGCATGTAACGACAACGAAGAAACCGATAATTCCAGTGAGTAAAGAGCCGGTCCAAACATCTACTCGCAGGAGGCGTAGATCATCGCGAGTTAAACGCTTATCGACTGCATACGATTGGATAAAGGCAAGTCCCCAGGGAGCAAGGGTCGTTCCCAACGTTGCAGTTGCAAGCGAAATAGCATCATGAGTAAATGGCATTGTCGGCGTAACCATTCCCTTAAATGCTTCGCCCCACTGTGGATGCGCCATAAATCCGGCAATGACATATGCCAAGAAGACAGCCGACAGTGCAAAGAAAACTTTTTCTATTCGCGCAAATGTTCCGCGGAGAACTAGAAATGAAATCACGATTGCCGCAACCGGTACGGTTATATATCTTGAATAGCCAAAGAGCTCGCCTGCAGCAGCAATTCCTGCAAATTCAGCAGTGAGTGTTCCGACATTGGCAAGAATTAAAACCATCGCACTTATAGAACCTGAACGTGCACCGTATTTTTGGCGAACAAGTCCAATGAGGCCTTGGCGAGTAACAACACCGATGCGCGCACCAAGATCTTGGAAGAGAATCAGAGCAACGGTAGAGAGAACTAGTACCCAAAGCATTTGGTAGGCAAACTTTGCTCCGAGCTGTGAGTATGTCGTTATACCAGCCGGATCATCATCAGAGAGTCCAGCGATGACGCCGGGTCCCATTACTGAGAGAAATGCAGCGAGGCGAATCTTCTTAGTAGTTGTCATGAAAGCGCACCAGATCCTTGAGCCAGACCATGTGACTCTTCGGGTCGCAGTGCGTCCACCAAGTCATCGGCGAGGATTCGACCGACAGGCTTGCCTTTTTCATCAATAACAATGATTGATGAACCACGATTGTTGGAAAACTCTTCAATGACCTCTTCAAGAGGTGAATCGATATTGACCGCAGTTGGGAATGGTGCACCCATGAGGGTTGATAATTTCTCTGAAGATTTAGCTGCAACAAGTTCAATTATTTGAATATGATCCATCAATTTACCCTTGGCATCTACAACAATGACACCGTCAGAAATATCGCGTTCACGCGCATCAACAAGTGATTTAAGGGCTGAACCCACCGTGTCATCCTCGCGAGCGAGCACAAGGTGTGTAGTCATGATGCCACCAGCTAAGGTTTCATCAAAGGCTACGAGTTTACGTAATTCTTTAGCTCGCGATGTATCCATCGCAGCCAAAATATCTTCACGGTGTTCATCATCAAGGTCGCGTAGAACTTCCGCCGATTCATCAGGTTCCATACGAGAAATCAATTCAGCAGCAGATTCCTCCGGTAATCCACGTAGTAGACCTTGGAGATCTTCATCTTCCATTTCTTCAAGTGCATCTGCCGCTAACTCTGGATCAAGAAGGTCAATAAGTGCTTTCTGTTCACGACCAGCAAGATCTTCGATGAGGTCAGCCAAATCTGCAGGGCGCAATTGTGAAAGTGCGGTACGGGAAGCTGATGTCGTCACTACTCCAGAGGTATCTGCAAGAGTTGCTACTGAAGCCCAATCAACGACCTGAGTTGGAGTTGCTCGACGCCCGAATGTTCCAGGCAAGATACGGCGCATAAAAGTTTTAAATGAGATATCCACTCCAACAACTCGAATTTCTTTATCGAGTGGTGCGAGATAAAGATCAGACGAACGAACTACACGGAGGCCATTCACATCAACGATTTGGTGGTCCAAAACATCGCCATCAAGAAGTGATTCGCCTTCACGGCGTTGATAGTCAGTGAGATTGATATAGGCGGAGGAGAGTTGAATTCCATAAGGCGTTAATTTCGAAATACGTGCACCATCTATAAAAGATTTACGCGCACCAACTTTAACTATGAGACCTGAAACGGGAGGGTATGCATCATGTCCATGGCGAACAACAACATCAACCAGTTTGCCGAGGAATTGACCCTTATCATCTCGAACAGGGCAACCAATAAGCCCTGCTAAGGAAACAAGAGAATCGCGAATACTTTTCCTGGAGAGTGCTCGTTCGGTGGGGCGAACAACTTTCTGTGCCACCGATTTGATGGGGGTTACCGGTGACTTAGCCATGAGGCAAGTCTAACCGCGTCAGGTATGTAGCTTGAGCGGGACGCCTTTGAGAGATTTTCTATCTTTCATCAATTGATCAACAAGTGAATAGATTGCCGAAGAGGCATGGCTATCGGGTGATGCAATAACGATGGGTTCTCCGCTATCGCCACCTTCCCGCAGGGCTGGATCAAAAGGAATCTTGGTAATCAATGGAACATCTGCACCAATGAGGGTGGAGAGTCTGCGGGCAGTCTCTTCTCCGCCGCCATTTCCAAAGAGGGAAATCTTCTGATGGCAATGCGGACAATCAATATCGGACATATTTTCTACAACGCCAATGACATGTTGTTTGAGTTGATAAGCGATTCGACCAGCCCGCTCAGCTACTTCAGCTGCGGCAATCTGTGGAGTTGTAATAACAAGAATTTCAGAAGAAGGAACCAATTGACCGAGTGAAATTGCGATATCGCCTGTACCTGGTGGCAAGTCGAGAAGGAGAAGATCAAGATCGCCCCAGTATGCATCGCTCAGTAATTGCTCGAGAACGCGATGCAGGAGTGGTCCGCGATAGGCGATGGGGTCAGCTCGATCTGGTTTGAACATCTCCATCGAAACAACTTTTACTCCATACGCCTCAAGAGGAATAAAAGTTTGATCAATAGATGTTGGGCGTTGTCCAACCAGGTTCAGAAGTCTAGGAATTGAATGTCCGTAGACGTCGGCATCAAGGACGCCAACTTTTAACCCACGTGCAGCTGCGGCCACAGCTAAATTTGCTGTCAGCGATGACTTACCCACCCCACCCTTGCCGGAAGCAATACCGATGACACGCGTGAGGGAACCTGGCTGTGCAAATGGAATAACTTTTTCAACGCCACCATGCAGAATCTTTTTGACGTTGTCGCGTTGTTTATCATTCATGACACCAAAATTAATAGTGAGAGATTTAACCCCTTGAACTCTCGCAACTGCATCGGCAACATCGCTCTGTAAGCGATCGCGCATTGGGCATCCTGAAATAGTTAGCAGAATCTTGACTGTCACATCGCCACTTACTTCAGATATATCTTCGACCATTCCTAGGTCAGTAATTGGCCTGCGAAGTTCGGGGTCGTTGACTTTGGTCAATTCCTCTGCGATGCGATCTATGAGGCTCATAGTAAATCCGGATCTATTTGAGGTTTGCGCTTATTTTTTTCACTAGCTTCTGAATTCTCTGAATCTAGGGAGAAAAGCGACTTATCTAGACCAATACTTTTCTTAATCAATTTCTTAGGATGTAAATCAGCTACATCCAAATCTTCAAAACCAGGTCCAAGGTTCGCCCGCAGTTCTTCAGTTGCAGAATTGGCTATCGAGCGCATCTTATTGATGAACTTTGCAGCATCTTGTGCAAAATGAGGAAGTCGATCAGGGCCTACGAGGATAAAGGCGAGAATAATGAGGGTAAGAAATTCACCCGTGCCTATACCGAACATAGTGAAAGCCTAGCCCTGCTTTGTTGCGAGTAAAACTCCTGCGCCGACTGGGAGAAGTGATGTTCTCCACCGCGAATCTTCACGAACGGCCCGGATGCCATCGCGACGAGAAATTGATTCGAAATCTCTTTGAGTCGGATCAGCAACTTTCCCACCGCTTAAAGCATGATCAATGAAGAGAACTCCCCCGACTCGCAATAGTCTGAAAGCTTCGTGCACTAAATCGATGAGATCAGCCGATTGTCGAATGACAACGAGATCGTAATTTCCATCGGCGAGCTTGCCTACGACTTCAAGAACGGTGCCGGTGATCAAGCGATATCGAGCAGGTGGAATTCCCGCTTCTTCGAAAGATTCCCGTGCACCTGCAGAGTATTCCCGCTCGGTATCAATAGAAGTGAGCACAGAATCTTTAGCCATGCCCTGAAAAAGCCAGAGTCCGCTGACTCCCGAGCTTGTGCCAATTTCTACAACCGATTTTGCTTGAGTGAGCGATGCGATGAACTGAAGCAAAGCACCTACAGCTGGCGAAGGGTCGGCAACCCCCATCTCCACTCCATTATTACGTGCTTGCTGCATAAATATATCTTCGCGAGCAAATTGTTCGACATAAGCACTCATATCACCACGATTGTGAAGATTGGGATTGATATGCGATGTCATAAAGAATCAATCCATTCAATCAATAAACGCGGGCCAAAGCCGGTCCCGCCTTTCACATATTCACCTGCATCAACATCAGATCTTCCAGTACCGGCAATATCCAGATGTACCCATTTTCTATTTCCAACGAACCTTTCGAGGAAAAGTGCCGCGGTAATAGAGCCTCCTGAGAAATTACCCTTTTGATCTACATGCGCATAATCTGCAATGTCGCTTTCAAGACTTGCTGAGTAATCATCTACGAGCGGCATGTGCCAGACACGGTCTCCCATGAGATTTCCAATTTCATGAAGTGATTGGGCTAATTTCTGATCGCGCGAATACATGGCTGCATATTGCTTTCCAAGCCCAAGAGTTGCTGCACCTGTCAACGTTGCAACATCTACGAGGTAATCTGGATTGAGATTGATATCTGCATATGCCAATCCATCAGCCAAAACTAAACGACCTTCTGCATCGGTATTGATAACTTCAACTGTGGTCCCGCCATAATGTTTGATTACATCTGAAGGTCTTTGGGCGGTTGATGAAATCGCATTCGCTGCACACATCATCAAAGCAGTCACACGAACTTTTGGCTTGATGTTGGGCATTGCCATCACTGTCGCTAATACAGCTGCTGCGCCAGCCATATCGCTTTTCATGGCAATCATCGTGTCATAAGGGCGTTTAAGGGAGATTCCTCCTGTGTCGAAAACAATTCCCTTGCCAACAAGGACAACATGTGGCCAACGACCGGATCCTTTAGGTGCATATGTAATTTCAATCATTCGTGGACCAGGTTCGGGTACCGAATTTCCCACTGCTCGAAGGCCCCCAAACTCTGCAAGTTCGCGTCCTGCTCGGACTTTGATAGAGATGTCCTTCTTCTTCGCGCCAATTCTTTTAGCTTCACTCGCAAGCCAGGCTGGAGTTTTAATATTTGCAGGTGTATGAATTAAATCTCGAGCAATGTAAGTTGCTTCAATAAATGCGTTTGCACGATTGATTTGATCTGCAAAATCTTTATGAAAATAGAAAACGGTTGGAGATTTTTCATCTTTTTTACTCTTCATCGAAAATGAATAGCTGGCGTTAGCGAGCGCAATTGCGCTCCCGACGACGCTAGATTTATTAGGAGAGAGCGCTACATAAACTTTTGATCCAGCGCCTTTGACTTTACGTGCAAGCGAAGCAGATGCCTTACGTATATCTTCAAGCGAGCCACTGCCAATACCTACAAGATAAAGACGTCGCTCTCCAGGAATCTCTAATATCTCCCCTGCCTTAGCGGCAAATTCTGGCCAAGCAACAGGTAATTCAGAAAGAGAGAGATCAAGGAGTGCCAAATGCTTCTTTGCATCTTGGGAAACTAAATGAAACGAATCATCTCGTTTTTCGACTCCGAGAGCATATGCCGTTGCACCAGAGGCTTGAGCCGTAGAAAATGTAGGAGCAGTTTTCACTCTCCGAACCTACCAATTTAGGTCAGAAAGAGCCTGCAAAAGTTTGAAGATTGAAGATTACTTCTTGACGAGGGCGACTGCTGCTTGAAGAACGCTGGAGAGATTGGTTGCTTCCTCCACGTTGAGTTCGACTACAAGACGTCCGCCACCTTCGAGAGGGATACGCATAACGAGGCTGCGAGCTTCCTTGGTAACTTCCATAGGACCGTCACCAGTACGCGGCTTCATTGCTGCCATTGTTAACCCCTTTAGATCTCGAACTTCAATCTAGACAGGAGAATTATCCCAAAAAGCGCGCCAAGTGTGAAATCGGGAAGAATTCACGCTCGGGTTTACTTAATTCCGATAGCTCCCAGGATTCGAGATTTACCGGCGCTAATTACAGAATCGACTGCTCCTTGATGCACACCAAGGGTTGCAGCAATTTCTTTACTTGAAATTCCTTTTAAATAATGTGCAATCAAAATGACTTTTTCCTCTTCCGGTAGTGAGTCAAGAAGTTGATGGAGAGTTTGGCTCATGGTTAGCTCTGAAGCGCATCCAAAGCCGCCGTGACATCTGAAGTCCAGAAAACTAGATCACTCTGTCCGGGTTTCATAAATTTAAGATCTGACAAGTGTTCTAGTGCACTGCGAAGTGGAGTGTAAGCGCCAAATGGATCAATCACCGCAATTGGCTTGTCATGAAAACCAAGATAGCGCCCAACCCAAATTTCGAAGAATTCTTCAAGTGTTCCGATACCACCAGGAAGTGCGATAAATGCATCTGACATTGCTTCAATCATGGCTTTACGCTCGCGCATATTTGCGACTTCAATAGTTTCTGTTGCAGAAGAATCCACGAATTCGATATTGAATAATTTTTCAGGAATGATTCCAAAAGTCTTTCCAGAAGCTTCGCGAGCACCACGTGAAACAGCGCCCATCATCGAGATTGTTCCGCCTCCCCAAACAAGTTCGTGGCCACGCAGACCAATCTCTTGTCCAACTCGGTGAGCAAGATCTAGGTACTTCTGCTCAATTTCTGGAGCAGATGAGCAATACACGGCAACGCGCATGCCATAAGTCTATGGGTCAATTCTGGGAATATCCTGATGGGGTAAATTGCGCATATGAAGGCATATGGGTTTGGTGTAGCAACAATCGCTGCTAATGGAGATGTTCTCGATACTTGGTATCCCGTGCTTGGTCTGGGAGATGCGCCTTCAGATAAGCCAGATCTTTCCTCTTTTCTTGCACCAGATCCGGTGCGTGGTGTCACCAAAAAGGAAATAGATCTAGTCATTGAAATCGAGAATGCCCCACAAGATGCCAGCGATGCCTACCTTCGACTCCACCTTCTTTCCCACAGACTAGTAAAACCGCATGGAATCAATCTTGATGGAGTATTTGGTTTATTGACCAACGTGGCATGGACTTCTGCTGGCCCATGCTCACTTGAAAATTTTGCAACAACAGCACAACGTCTTCGCGCCGCTTATGGAAATCTCACAGTATTTGGCGTCGATAAATTCCCTCGAATGGTCGATTATGTTATTCCTGAAGGCGTTCGAATTGCTGATGCAGATCGTGTAAGACTTGGTGCACATCTTGCATCTGGAACTACAGTGATGCACGAAGGTTTTGTTAACTTTAATGCTGGCACACTGGGTAAGTCGATGGTTGAGGGTCGTATCAGCGCAGGAGTTGTTGTCGGTGATGGATCTGATATCGGTGGTGGCGCTTCAATTATGGGAACTCTCTCTGGTGGCGGCAAAGAAGTTATCTCGATTGGTGAACGCTCCTTACTTGGCGCCAATTCAGGTCTTGGGATTTCACTTGGCAACGAATGTGTTATTGAGTCTGGGTGCTACATCACTGCAGGTTCAAAAGTAACTTTGCCCGATGGCACGGTTGTAAAAGCCCGCGAATTGTCGGGGGCAAATAACTTGCTCTTCCGCCGCAATTCGCAAAACGGATCTCTAGAAGCGCTCCCCAAGACCGGCATTTGGGAAGGTCTCAACTCCATCCTTCATGCAAATTAATTGGCAACAACATCAAACCAGGATGCTGGAATTTTTAGTTTCACCTTGAAATCGCTGACAGACAAAGTTTTGCTCTGACCAGCCGAACTCGTGGCTGTTACTGAAAGAACTGCATGAGCAGCAGAATATGAATCTATTTTGAGACTCTGCACATCAGAGAGTGAAAATGCATTTGCCACATCTTTTTGAGGAAGAACCCGCTGCCAATGGGCATATGAAGGATTTAAGACAATATCAAGTGACCATGGATCTGGAACATTTGTAAGGTACGGATAGGCAGTTCCCCATACATCAGCAGAAGATTGTGTCATTCCTCCAGATGATGAGGAGAAATAGATATTGATTGGCGCCGAGTTATAAGTAACAACCATTCCTGAAGTCGCATCAACAGCTGCCTTCCACAGTAGGCCGATTTTTGCCTCTGACTCTTTTGTGTATCCAGTGAAGACTTGATCAAATTTGTTCGAGTAAAGATTGCAATCACAATCTTTTCGAACTGCATTCATGCGTGCTAGTCCATAAGTACGCGAAGCGATTGCTTGAGATTGGATTGCAGCAGTTGGCCAAGATGAGGACATTTCGCTGATGCCATATACATATTCAGTATCAAGTTTGAGGGAAGTGGTTACTTCTAACTTGGTCGAGACGTTACGCACATTAATGACGCCGTATGCCAATTTTGTCGTGGTGCCCGAACTATTCACAGTAACGATCGTCCCGGGATCCCAGGCTACCGAAAATAATGCTGCTCCTGATATCACATTAGTTGGCGAACCTTTTGTGACAATCGAAGGGGAAACGGTTTTTCCAACACTCACAAATTTAAGGGAGGAGCCAGTTGAAACTGTCGCGACATCTACGCCTGATTTTTGAATTCGCAATGGACCATTTGCTGTAATAGATATGTAGCTAATCGCATGGGCAATATTGACTCGAATAACCTGATTGAGGTTCGATTGTTGGACCGAAGTTCCTGGAAAGAAATAATTCAAGATTTCGGTTGCAGATTTACCTTCTAATGCGAGGCCTCTTGCACCCATTTGCGAGAGACCTACGCCATGTCCAAATCCACTTCCGGTCACAATAAATCTTTGCGGAAGGATGTCTGCAAAGACTGGTTGAGCTTGAAGCGCGGCAATCACAATTGCCAGAAAAAACTTCTTCATTGAGCAAGTTTTCTCGGCGAGAAGAGATATCCCAAGCCCCATGAAATATGCATAGTGGCCAGTACGGCTGGAAGAATTAATCGATCACTCCATGTTTTCCCAACATAGATACCGCCAAAAAGTATTGCTGCAATATAGATACCTGCGGGCACTGCTGCATACGGCGAGAGAATTGAGAGCAATAAGGATAATGAAATGATTACGGTCGCAGTCGGTGGCGCTAGATAACGATAATTTGCAGTGCCACGGTGTGTGCGTACAACAGCGTGCCTCCAACGGCCATACTCAAAATATTGTTTCGCCAGCGCCTTCAGAGTTGGCCTTGGGCGATATGTAACAGAAAGCCTTGGATCAAACCAAATCAGTCCACCGCTTTGGCGTAATCGATAATTTAATTCCCAATCTTGTGCTCGAATGAAGTGTTCGTTGTAGAGTCCAACATCAAGCAAAGCTTGTTTTTTAAAGCAACCCAGATACACAGTGTCCGATGGTCCGGCTTTGCCGCCAATGTGAAAACGTGCTCCTCCAACACCTAATGGTGAGCGCATGGCTGTAGCAACGGCGCTTTCAAATCGATTTTTTCCAACTGCCGCCATAATTCCACCGACATTGACTGCGCCAGTAGCTTCCATAATTTCGACTGCATCTTTTATGTATGTTGGAGAAATTTCAGCATGGCCATCGATACGACAAATAATTTCAAATCGAGCAGCACGAATCGCGGCATTAAGCCCCGCAGCAGTGCGGCCAGTTGGATTTGCGACAAGCACAACTCGTGAATCTTGTGAATGAAGAATGTTGGCAATTTCATCTGTTTTATCGCGAGACGGACCGAGAGCCAAGATAACTTCAAGTTCGCCTGGATACTGTTGGGCAAGAATTGCCTCTACCGAGTGCCTGAGATAACGCTCCTCATTCAAAATCGGGAGAACAACGCTCACGCCTGGCACATTCATAATCTAAAGGTACCTTGTTCAGCTCTGAGTTCACCTCTGGCTTCTCCGATAAGATTATCAACGATGAGCATAAAAATCTCTGTCATTGGAACCGGATACCTCGGTGCAACTCATGCAGCATGCATGGCAAGTATGGGTTTTGAGGTGGTTGGCGTTGACGTTGATCCATCCAAGATTGCAACTCTTACAAAAGGTGAAATACCTTTTTATGAACCGGGACTTGATTCGCTTCTTCTCGAGCAAGTGAAATCTGGTCGCCTTACTTTCACAACGGATTTCACGGCACTTGCAGATTGCGACGTGCATTTTATTTGCGTCGGAACTCCACAGGTGAGAAATGGAATCGCTGCTGACCTAACTTTTGTGGACTCTGCCCTTGATGCCGTTGCTCCTATTGCAAAGAAAGGTTCTCTTGTCGTTGGTAAATCAACCGTTCCAGTCGGAACTGCTGCGCGACTAAGGGAACGCCTGATTACGATTAATCCAGGAGTTGACCTCGCTTGGAACCCTGAGTTCTTACGTGAAGGTTTTGCTGTAGAAGATACATTGCATCCCACAAGACTTGTTGTGGGTGTTGTTAGCGATGGCTCAGAAGAATTACTTAAGGAAGTTTATGCCCAGAATATTAGAGAAGGTGTCCCTTGGATTCGGGCAGATCTTCCAACCGCTGAACTTGTGAAAGTCGCCGCAAATTCATTTCTCGCCACAAAAATCTCATTTATTAACGCGATGGCCGAAATTTGTGAAGCTGCGGGTGGAGATGTAACAGTTCTTGCGAAAGCAATTGGATACGACCCACGTATTGGAAATCGATTCCTTCAAGCAGGGATTGGATTTGGTGGTGGATGTCTTCCAAAAGATATTCGTGCATTTATGGCTCGCGCAGATGAATTAGGTGCTACTCAAGCTCTGGAATTTTTACGAGAGATTGATGCAATCAACCTTCGTGCACGCCAACGCGTGATCGATCTTGTGCGCCGCGATCTCGGTGATGACTTAAGAGGCAAAAAGATTGCAGTACTTGGTGCGGCCTTCAAACCAGATAGTGACGATGTGAGGGATTCGCCTGCGCTCGATATTGCAGCCCAGATTCACGCTGCCGGGGCACTAGTAAATGTTCACGATCCTAAAGCTATTGAACCTGCCAAGAAACGCTTTCCAACACTCACTTTCACGACTTCGATTGAAGAATGTGTGACCGATGTCGACATGGTCCTGCACCTAACCGAATGGAAGATCTACCGAGAAATTGATCCCTCAAAAATTAAGTCGCTAGTTAAAAATACGATTGTCCTAGATGGGCGTAATGCGCTTGACCGCGATCGATGGAGTGAAGCTGGGTGGACCTTCCGCGCATTAGGGCGCGGCTAGTACTTATTTTAGATTCTCGCCTTTTTTGAGCGACTCTTGGCGATTCCTCTCCATCAGTGCAGCAACCTTTGTGGCAACCGTTTCATTTGCACTTCCAATAATTCTCGCAGCAAGCAACCCTGCATTCTTAGCATTACCAATGCCAACTGTTGCGACTGGAATACCTGCAGGCATTTGAACAATCGAGAGTAGAGAATCCATTCCGTCTAAGTATTTAAGTGGTACAGGTACGCCAATGACTGGAAGAGTTGTTGCCGCTGCCACCATTCCTGGTAGATGGGCCGCACCACCTGCGCCAGCAATAATCACTTTGTAACCATTGGCGGCCGCACTGTGCGCAAAAGCCAACATTTCATCAGGGGTGCGATGCGCAGAAATTACATCTGCGTCATAGTCAATACCGCACTCGCTCAGAATATTTCCAGCTTCTTGCATCACGGGCCAATCCGAGTCAGAACCCATGATGATCGCTACGAGTTTCTTACTCATCAATTTCTCCACTCATGTAAATGCGTGCATATTCAATCGCTTGGCGCAATTCTAGGAGGTTTTCTCCGAGCACAGTG
>CAYRJB010000001.1:9594-64700 GCA_964424485.1 uncultured Actinomycetes bacterium | reverse complement strand
CAACGGATAGAGCATCTGACTACGGATCAGAAGGTTAGGGGTTCGAATCCCTTCAAGCGCGCAATCGGAATCACTGTCATGTTGTAGTCGACGAACCCAAATTTAATTAGAAAAACGAATTTTGAAAATACCGTCAACTTTGGCGAGTTATTTTTCAGCTAATTCGATTGTCTCAAGTAAAAGCCGCATTACCTTCTCACTCTGATCCCACATCGGAGCATGACCTGATTTTTCAAGACGCACCCAACGCGAATGAGCTGGTGCGAGTTTTTTCTCCTGAGATGTAGATGCCGGCAATGTGTTGTCGCTGTCGCCAAATATTATTGTCACAGGAATGGATTCTTTGACTTTTTTATTAAATTTCAAGCCTAGTAATGCATCCCAGATTTGAAAGTATCCTTTAGATGCACCCATGGCTATCGCGGCATCAGCACATATCTCTGGAGTGAATTTTTCCCACTGTGGACTCACTAGCCTGAAGCCAAGCCAACGCATAAATTTGAATTTACTTAGAAATTTCGCGAATCTGTAAGTGAGACTTGCTAGAAAACGACTCGATAATAAATATGGATCTCTCTTTACCGCAGGATGCATCCAGAACCCTGCTGGCGCAACAGCGGTAACTGATTTGATTCTGGTAGGCGCCATGGCTGCCATCTCTAATCCGATCCAACCACCCAGTGAGTTGCCAATGACATGAAGGTCGATTAAGCCTTGGTCTTCAAGTTCATCGAGGATGAAATGAGCAAGATATTCAGGTGACATATCCCGACTCGCCAATACAGATGATTTTCCGTGCCCGGGCAAATCAATCGAAATAAATTCAATTGAATTTGGCAGAAGGGGAATGAGGGTTTTCCAAGCGGTTGCTGCGGAACCTAGTCCATGAATAGCGACGACTTTTACACTCCCTGACCCAAATCTTTGAATATTTGAACGAGACATAGAGCGATAGTTTATTCATATTAGACTGGCCATGACATCTACATGATAACTATGACAGTCTTATCTTGAATCGCGATGAGAAGGGCGGTGGTAAAGCATGCTTGGTGGAATCAATACGGCACTATTTCTCACTGGCCTGGGTGGATTCTTTATTCTTATTTTTGTTTTTATCCCACTCTTGAAATGGATCTTTCCTACAAGCCCGTCGGTCAAGGCACATAAAGCAGTGCTTAAAGAGCTCCGACGTGATGTCAGGCGGCTTAAAAGAAAATGAAGCATGGAGCTTTGGCGCTAGTCGGTTCAGGCGAATACACAGAACCAATGATCGACTTAGAGACTAAGTTGATTGAACTAGGCAAGTCTCGAGGAAAGCATGGCGGCTTTGTTCAAATTGCAACCGCTGCTGGTCAAGAGTCGGAAGAGAGAATTGATTATTGGAAAAAGCTTGGCGAAGCCCAAGCAGAAAAAATCGGCGTAGAACCTAAATTTGTGGATATTAGAAATCGAGCCGATGCCGAAAAAGATTGGTCGGTTCTAATTGCAAATGCATCTCTTATTTACTTCTCAGGCGGAAATCCTCATTATCTTGCAGAATCTATCCGAGGCACGGTTGTCTGGAATTTAATTGTTAAAGAATTTATGACAGGGACTTCACTTGCTGGTTGTAGTGCTGGCGCGATGTTTATGGGAACGAGAATTCCATCTTTTCGGGGTCCTTTAGGCAAAGAGATTGAGGGAGTGAACCTAATTCCCAGACTCTCAATTTTTCCTCATTATGATCGCTATTTTGGTCGCTTGCCCAAACCAGTGCGACATTTGGTTGAACGCGAAACTAAAGACTCATACAAAATTGGAATCGATGAAAATACAGCTCTTGTATTGAGTGATGGAAAATGGTCGCACTACGGAACCGGACGAGTCATTCAGCTAAGTGAGTCTCCTGAAGTAATTACCACACAATCAAATCAGCAGATTCAAATTCCACTAGAAATCTTTATTAATTAGTTATAAAAATTACCAGGGAACAATTTCGTGATCTTCCCACAGAAAACCAGTTTGAGTTTGCCCAGGTAATAAGTCACGAGTTGCAAGCCAAATGGCAGTTTCAGCACCTTCCTCAGCTGACCTTGGAGCATCTGGCCCACCCATATCAGTTCGTGAATGGTTTGGGCAGATGGCATCGACAAAAAATCCACGTGAGCCGTGCCCTGTCTCATGGGCTAAATTTCTTACTAAAGCGTTAACGCCTGCTTTAGAAATGCGATACGGAGCAAGACCGCCCGCATTTCCAGGTCCAGACATTCTTCCTAAACAAGCGCTATAAATAATTATTCTGCCTTTTCTCTCCTCAGCCATTAACTTTCCAACGAGATTAACAATCGTAAAGACCGAATCCAAGTTAATGGACATTACTCGGCGCCACTCATGGACATCAGTTTTCAAAGTTTTTGACATTCGATCACTCATAACACCGTGCGCAAGAACCAAAGTTTCAGGTATTCCATGTTCCTCAATCGCAGATGTGAAGACTTTTATAGTCTCTTGAGTGTTTTCTAAGTCAACAGGATGAAAGTCTGTATTGAGCAAATTGGCCGCGTGAGAAAGTCGAGAAGTATCTTTTGAAAATAGAATTGGTTTAACACCAAAGTTGCTTAATCCAAGCGCGGTTGCAAAACCCAGACCACGAGAACCGCCCGTGACAAATGAGATTTTTTCCATCTACATCCCCAACCAAAATTCGAAGGCTTCTTCAATTTGTTTTGCCCAAGCTCGCTCGTTGTGGCCAGCACCTTTATAAAAGCGATATCTAAATTTTGCGCCCCAACCAAGTTCCTCCATGCGCTTGTTCGCATGATCTTGAAAAGGGCCATATCCGCTATCTAATTTCCTACTCCCTCTACTCATCCAAACTTTATGTTCTTCTGGAGTAGGAAACCTGTCAATAAGTGCATCTACTAGAGGAATACCGCCGATTGGCCAGTGAGTAGAAAAAGAAAGTGCCGTATGAAAAAGATGAGGACGAAGTCCAAATCCATAGAGAGTTGCAAGCCCACCCATACTTGAACCAATCATTGCTGTGCGAGTGGGAGAGTAGTCAAGTCCAATTTCAGCTGCGATTTCAGGGAAGATAGTTTCGGCAATCTGTTGGTGGTAGAAATCTCCGACCAGATCTTTAGATTCTACGCCTGCATCAATGAGAACTTTCACACCATTCTGAAATGGTTGTTGTGGAGCTAATTCCCTAAGTCGACCATGTGACATTGGCCCATCACCCCGATGATAAATACCAATGATTGCTGGAGAGGTAAGCCCTGCCCTCTCAAATACCTTGGAACTCTTCTGTGCCATCTTCCAAGTGACGCCAAGTGTGGAACTCTTTTTATCAAATACATTGTTACCATCATGAGCAATTAAGAGATGAGTTGGATTTTTTGGCGACCAAAAGTCGACTGTTCGCCCATCAACTTGCACGCGTTGTACTTCACCCGAAAGGCCTCGAATCTGTATTCTTGCAACGCGTTTCACGCTGAAAACGTATCACGTTGCTTAAGATTGCGACATGGGTACTCGGATTAAAATCGCCTCAATTTATCTTGGCATGATTCTTGCTTTTCTTTCTTATGAAATTTATAACAAAGTTGACTATGCATACCCGCCGCTCATAATGCGAGGTTGGCTTGATGAGAAAATTCCGATTATTTCCATCTTCGTAATTCCATATCTAAGCTTTCATATTTTGGCGGTATTTGTCGTCCCTTTTCTATCGTATAAGTATGGAGGCATGAAAGCTTTTTTGGTCAATGGTCTGTCAATTATTTTTGGCCAAATCGCTCTCGATGTCGCATATACATTCTTTCAAACGGAAGTTCCAAGACGAGCTGTAAGTGAATCTGGAATTACAAATTGGATATTAGTTCATGTTGTTTACGGCAATGACCAACCGTTGAATGGTTTTCCTTCTAATCATGTTACTTGGTCAGTAATTTCAATTATTGCCCTATGGAGATTGCGAACTAGAATTAAATTATCCGCGACAATATTAATGTCCTGGTTTTTATTAATAATTCCCGCAACGGTTTTTCTCGGTCAGCATTTCTTGATCGACATTTATGGGGGTGTCTTTGTTGCATTTAGCGTCTATTGGGCAACCATGTTTGTAATTGAAAAACCAAACTTGTCAATCAAATAATAAAGCCCCGGTTTATTACCGAAGCTTTATTATTTTGATTCAGACTAGATTTTTGGAAGTGCCGCGAGAGCAGCCTCGAAATCTTTTTCAGAGAGAGTTGAATCCTTCATCTCTCCATGGAGGAATTGATCATAAGCTGCCAGATCAAAGTGACCATGTCCGCATAGGGCTGTGAGAATTACTTTCTCTTCGCCAGTCTCTTTTGCCTTTAAGGCTTCCTTAATTGCAACTGCTATGGCGTGTGTTGGTTCTGGAGCAGGAACAATTCCTTCAGTGCGAGCAAATTGAACTGCGGCAGAGAAACATTCTTTCTGTTGCACTGTTTCAGCGCTCATTAGCCCAAGTTCATAGATATGGCTTATAAGAGGTGCCATGCCGTGATAACGAAGCCCACCAGCATGAATCGGATCTGGAATGAAATCATGGCCAAGGGTGTGCATTTTCATAAGGGGAGTCATCCCAGCGGTATCACCGAAGTCATAAGCATATTTGCCCTTGGTCAGCGAGGGGCATGAAGCAGGTTCAACTGCGCGAATCTCGGGATTCATCTTGCCCTTTAATTTTTCGCGTAGGAATGGGAACGAGAGCCCAGCAAAATTAGAACCTCCTCCCGTACAACCAACAAGGAGATCTGGTGTTTCGCCAATCTTTGCCAATTGAAGCAACGCCTCCTCACCAATGATTGTTTGATGGAGGAGAACATGGTTGAGAACAGAACCGAGCGCATATGCAGCATTGGGATCCTGTGCGGCAACCTCAACTGCTTCGGAAATAGCTATGCCGAGAGAGCCAGACATATTTTTTGGATCAGCAGCAAGTTTACGTCCAGCTTCTGTGAGCTGCGAAGGTGAACGGTGAACTGTCGCGCCAAAAACTTCCATCATTAATCTGCGGTAAGGCTTCATGTCATAGGAGCCACCCACCTGCCAGACTTCACACTCCATGTCAAAGAGTGCGCAAGCATAGGAGAGAGCAGTTCCCCATTGGCCTGCGCCTGTCTCTGTCGTAATTTTTTTGATTCCAGCTTTCTTGTTGTAGAAAGCTTGAGGAACTGAAGTGTTTGTCTTGTGTGAACCAGCAGGAGATACACCTTCATACTTGTAATAAATGCGAGCAGGTGTTCCCAAATGTTTCTCGAGATTGCGCGCGCGATAAAGTGGGGATGGACGCCACTGACGATATACATCGAGAACTTCACCCGGAATATCAATATAAGAATCAGTTGAAACTTCTTGCAGAATTAAATCCATAGGAAAGAGGGGAGCTAAATCCTCGGGGCCTACCGGTTGCAAGGTTCCAGGATGTAGTGGAGGTGGAGGTGGTGAAGGTAGATCTGGGATGATGTTGTACCACTGTGTGGGCATTTCACTCTCATCAAGAGTGATCTTGGTGAATGAGTGCGGATCTTTATTGAGCGCCATCTTTAACCTCTCCGATATGTCTTGTATTTAACAAGGGGATAACGGTATTAGGTGGAGTTCAATTTGGGTATAGCTAAATTGAAATTATTTAGTAATTACTTCTTTATAAGTCGTGATTTCATCGAGGAAATCAATATGTGGCGTCACACCGATACCAGGTCCCTGGGGAACGTCGATATAGCCATCATTCATAATGAATGGATCTGTGACGTCAGTTTTGAAGTACCTAGATGAGGCCGATGTATCTCCAGGCAAGGTAAATCCAGGCATTGCTGCAAGAGCGAGATTGGCGGATCTGCCGATACCTGTCTCTAGCATTCCTCCACACCACACTGGAATCTTGTTTGCAACACATAAATCATGAATCTTCACTGATTCGAGATAGCCTCCAACGCGACCGGGCTTGATATTAATAACCGTTGTTGCCTTGAGAGCAAGTGCATCTTCTGCAGATTGCAAGGAGATAATGGATTCATCTAGACAGATTGGAGTCTTCACTTTCTTCGCAAGTTCAGCGTGACCGAGTACATCGTGTTCATCAAGCGGTTGTTCAATAAGTAGTAAACCAAATTCGTCTAGACGAGCCAGAAGTTCGCCATCGTTTCGTGTGTAAGCCTGATTGGCGTCAACTTGGAGGCGCATATTGGGGAACATTTCACGAATCACTTTCGTTGGTTCATAGTCCCAACCCGGCTCAATTTTTAATTTGATCCGGCGATAGCCAGCATCCACATAAGAACTGACTTCTTCTTTCAGTTGATCAATGGAAGGCGCAATACCCACTGATACGCCACACTCAACTTTATCTTTAACCGCTCCAAGATAATTTGCAAGCGATCTATTCTCATCTCTCAACTGTGCGTCCAAGATTGCAGTTTCTAGGGCTGCTTTTGCCATCGGTGCGCCAAGATAGGGAGAAAGTAAATCAGCTACATCTTCAGCACGAAATTCTTCGACTGAGAAAAGCTTAGGAATCAGAAATCGCTTTGTGAGATCGATAGATGCCGCAACATACTCAGGTGAATAAAGAGGCTCAGACATCGCTACATTTTCGGCCCATCCGACAGTGCCATTCTCATTAGTCACCTTGATGACAACTAGCTCGCGTGCAGTCTGTGTGCCAAATGAAGTTCGAAAAGGGCGAACTAGTGGAAGTTGGATTGTGCGAATCTCAAACTCTTTAATCTTCATATCTTCACCATCATTTCAATTAAGCAAGAATGTATTCGTTATTTTCTGAAAATCCAACCAACTCACGTTTGTTTGCGAGAGCTTTGGTGAAAACTAGACGCACATTCTGGCGCCATTCTTTGGCTTTGGCAGGATCAGTACGCCGAAGTTCTGTGATGTCTTCTGGTATTGCTATGCGAATGCAATCCTCAGGGTATTTGGTAACTAGTGGCCGTGAAAGTGGAGTCTCATCCTCTAGATCCCAACGCACCATAATCCGATCAGACTCATCTCCGGCGTTGAGCGCATCGGGCATATTTCCATAGAAATTGGGGTAGTAGCCAATGATGTCAACACCTAACTTAACGATATTGAGTTTGGCGTTACGTCTGACCAATGGATCAAAGGTCCAGGTTATGGATTTGTATCCATGTTCTCGAGCCCATGTGTACTGATGGCTCTTCATTGCAGTTCCAATACCTTGATCTCGGTACTTATTAAGAGTTGCTGCCATATGTGAATGTAAATGAACTTCGGGTTCTATAGATGGAAAACCGAAAGTTGCACCTGCAATTTTGCCGTCTACAAAAGCACCTGCCAGATAGGCACCACTATGAACCATGGCTTGTAAGAGATTGGGAGTTATCTCTGTTCCCATGCCTTCCAAGGGCCAGATTTCATCAAAAACTTCGCGAGCTAGACGTTGTTCCTCGAGCGTTATGAGCTCTTTCACTTCTACGTGAGTGTTATTTGGCGTTGACTCGTTCACATGGACACTCTAGCGAGAGTATGCTCAATTTCATGACAACGGAGTCAGCGCTTGATACTGCCCATGCGCAACTACAGGAGGCAGTCAAACTTCTTCATCTCTCAGATAATGAATGGCAAACTCTCGCAACGCCTCGCCGCGTTCTAGAAGTTGCTGTTCCACTACGTCGCGATAATGGCGATGTTGAGATGTATCACGGCTATCGCGTTCAGTACAGCACAACGCGTGGACCTGCTAAGGGTGGAATTCGTTTTCACCCCGATATCGATATGAATGAAACAGTTGCTCTTGCAATGCTCATGACATGGAAATGTGCTCTCACCAATTTGCCGTATGGCGGGGCGAAAGGTGGCATCGCAGTAGATCCTGGAAAGTTATCGATTCCAGAAAATGAACGCCTCACAAGACGTTACACATCTGAGATTCTTCCAATCATTGGTCCTGAACGAGATATTCCGGCACCCGATGTTGGGACTGATGAACGGAACATGGCATGGATGATGGATACATATTCAGTAAATGCCGGGTTCTCGGTACCGGGTGTAGTCACCGGTAAACCGATTGTTCTGGGTGGATCGCTGGGCCGAAACAGTGCAACCGGTGATGGCGTTGGAATTGCAGTTCGCGAAGCTTTGCGGGTTCGAAATATTCCTATCGAAGGTGCAACTGTGGCCATCCAGGGATTTGGAAAAGTGGGTTACTGGGCGGCAGTTGCGTGTGAATCAATGGGAATGAAAGTTGTTGCAATCTCTGATGTCACTGGAGGAGTCACTGGCTTCAATAAAGTAGATGATGTTTGGAACCACTTTAAAGCCAATGGAGATATCAATGCTCCAGGCACTACAAAGTTGTCTAACGAAGAGCTTCTGCACCTCAAGTGCGATGTGCTTGTTCCTGCTGCGCTCGCTGACGCGCTCACCGAACACACAGCAGGGGGAGTACAGGCAAAAATTGTCGTAGAGGGAGCAAATGCTCCAACTACTCCAGCCGCAGATGCCATCATGAAAGATAAGGGAATTCTTGTAGTTCCTGACATCTTGGCAAATGCTGGTGGCGTTATTGTCTCTTACTTCGAATGGGTTCAAGATAAACAGAATTATTTCTGGACTATCGATGAAGTGAAATCAAATCTCAATGACATCTTGATGAGATCTATCAAAGAGGTAGAGGCGATCTCTAATGCGAAAAACGTTACGTGGAGAGATGCGGCCATGATGATCGGCGTCGGTCGAGTCGCCGAGGCGCATAAATTGCGTGGTCTTTATCCTTAAATTTTTCTCATCACTCGGTACTGCCCCGTCGACGCGGACGTTTCGGGCGCCTTCGGCGCGGCGAATCCTTACCAGCATCGACTAAGGCAGATACCTCGCTTGATAAAAATTTATAACTAAATGTTCGCAATAAAAAAAAGCCTCGGCGATTGACCGAGGCTTTTTATTAGAAGTGTTTACACAATCGAAGTTGTGATTGCGCAAAGCACGCCAGAGACGGCAATCCATGTGAACCATGAACCAGCAGTCGCCTGACGCCACATCTCTAGAACTGGATCAACATGTGCGCGACGGCGACGGAGGAAGAGGCCGAGCGCGACAAATGAACCAATGATGTAGTGGAAGACGTTTGCTCCAGCGATAAGAACCCATGATGAAGCGTAGGCACCATCAAATGCAGTACCTCGAGCTTCATCTTCAATGATGAATGGCATATCGGTCATTTGTTTCCATTGCAGAACTAATCCAGCAAGAAGTACCAAGAAAACAATTCCACTCATTGCAGCGCTCTTTGACTTTGCCGCCGCGCGATGTAACAAAGCAGCGACAAGCAGAGGAGCTGTGGTCAACCAACCTGAAGCTGTTGAGAAGACATGATCTTTGTTTTCTGGCAACCAATGTCCACCTTGATTCAACCCACGAAGGTAGAAGTAAGTGAAGATCATCCCTGCAACAAATGCACCATCGGCAACAATCAATAAACGAACACCGAGGCGTTCGCGACGGCCCACTACTGCAGGTGCGTCGTGATGGATATGAAACTGAGTGTCATTAGACATTAGTTGCCCTTTCCATAGCCGTAAGGATCGCTTGTGATCGTTGGCAATTCATCGAAATTTTCAAGTGGAACGGGATAAGGAACTGTCCACTCGAGAGTCTTTGCACCCCATGGGTTCTTAGGTGCAATAACACCGTGACGCCATGAGTGAACAACCGACCAGAGAAGGACAATGAAGCCAAGGCCAACCATGTATGCACCCGCAGTGCTAATCATGTTTGCATGCGCATATACAGATGCATAGCTTGTTACGCGACGAGGCTGTCCTTCAGAGCCTGCAATGAACATTCCGAGGAAGAGAATATTGAAGCCAATCTGAGTTAACCAGAAGGCAACCAACGATCCTTTCTCGTCCATCATGCGACCTGTCATCTTCGGGAACCAATATGAAAGTCCAGCTACAGCACCGGTCAGCGCTGCACCCATCAATGTGAAGTGGAAGTGAGCAGTCACGAACATAGAGCCGTGGAGATAGTTATCAGCAGGTACATCTGAGAGATAGATACCAGTGATTCCACCAATGATGAAGTTCCAAAGGAATGCGAATGTTCCAAGCATCGGTACTTTCATCCAAGGACGTCCGCGCCATAGCGTTCCAAGAATCACCAAGAAAAGAAGTCCAGTAGGCACTGAGATCATCTCTGTTGTCACCATGAATGGTCCGTTAAGTGCCGGTGACCATCCTGCGATGTACATGTGGTGGGCCCATACAAGAACTGAAAGGCCAGCAATACCTGCAAAGCCAAGAACAGCTGCGTTATATGAGAAGAGAGGCTTGCGAACGAAGACTGGTGCAATTTCCATAAGGATTGCAACGCCAGGCAACAAGATCACATAAACCTCTGGGTGGCCCATAATCCAGAACAGGTGCGCATACAACCAACCGCTACCACCTTGATGAGCATCGTAGAAACCAGTTGCAAACATGCGATCCATCGCAGTTTGAATTTGCGAGAGCATGAATGTTGGGAACGCAGGGATAGCAAGTGCTACAGAAATGGTTGCGCCAATAACGAAGATTGGTACGCGATTCCACTTCATTCCCTTTGTGCGCATCGCAACAACAGTTGCGGTGATGTTTGCACCAGCAACTGCAGTTGAAACTGCGAAGATAATAATTGTTCCGATAAATGAGTTCATACCAGGACCAGCTTGGATGCTGAGTGGTGCATACGCTGTCCAACCTGTTGGGATTCCACCGAGGAACCATGCGCTGCAAAGCACAGGGATAGCGGTGAAGAGAACCCACCATGACAATGCGTTGAGACGTGGGAATGCCATATCGCGCGCACCAATCATGATTGGCATGATGTAGTTACCGAATGGTCCTGTCGCCACAATAATCATCGCAACAATCATCGTGATGCCATGCATACCAACAAGTGAGTTGTAAACCGTAGGGTTGATGAAATGTCCGCCAGGGAAGGCGAGATCTGTACGAATCATCATCGCCATTCCGCCACCAACTGCAAGCATCGCCATGACACCAACAAGGTATTGAATACCAACAACCTTGTGATCTGTGCAGTACTTGAAGTAGCGCTTAATTCCTTGGCCATCACCTGCGAGATACAACTGCTCTTCAGCAGTGAGATCTTTACCGATGAGCCAACGGAATGGTCCGATAAATGCTCCGATACCAATAAGGAAACCAACAGACCACATCAAAAGACCGCCAAGAATCGCGCGGTTTTGAACGAGGTAGAAGTTAGCTGCTTCTGGATCAGTAGGGCGAACCAAGAAATATGTACCGAATCCAAAAACAACTCCGACAGGAATTCCCGTCCACATCGAGAGTTTGGTAATCAAACTTTTCTTTGGATTTGGAATTGGACGTGCGTGGGAAGTTGCTTCGTGAAGTGTCATGCTGAATGTCCTCCGTTTGCGCTCACCCATGCATTGAAGTCTTCTTGGCTCATAACTTCACCATCTGTCTCCATATATGCATGGTGGAGACCGCAAAGTTCGGCACACTTCACATCAATTTTTCCAAGTTTATTTGGGACTGTGTAAACATGTGTCGGAGCCTTGTTATTTGCATCGACTTTAACTCCGAGCTGGACTGGCCAGAAAGAGTGATTCACGTCGACAGAGACAACTTCAAAATCCACTGGACGATCAATTGGCAACATGAGTTGATCTGACTCAACGCCAAGCTCAGGATATTTGAATGACCAAACCCATTGTTGGCCAGTGACTTCTACTTTGAGGGATTGTTTCGCATTGGTAGTCGCTGCTGATGCCATTTGGTTGACTTCAATTAATCCCCATACAACTGCAACGAGGCAGAAGATTGAAGAAACTACAGTCCACACAACCACAACAGGTCCATTGGTTCGAACTGCTGGACCTTCCAGGGGAGGTGTATCACCTTTATGACGATTCATGAACGCTTGTGTAGCTATTCCAAGAACTAATCCAGCAATCGGAGCGGATACAACAGTAAATCCGACCATGATCTCTTTCATGCGTGTCATATCTTCAGAGAGAGCTTCTGGCATCCATCGTGGATAGAAATACAAACCAAGCACAGTGAAGACAATTGTCCAGAAGACTCCGTATGCGAAAGTTTGTTTAACATCAGTGCGCTTTAGTACACGTGATGCACGCTGACCAGGTGTTGGGCGTAAATCTTCGGTGTTATGTTCAGACATTAATTCACCGTGATCTTTCCGGACATATATCCATATGCGCTCATTGCAGCTCCGAATTTAGCGAATGTCTTATCGCCACATGGGAACTGACAATTCCACACGTATTCGCCTTTACCGCCCGTGATGAATGAGAATGTTGTTGTGTGACCCTTAAAATGTGTGATGGGGTCTTTTGTAGGAAGGAAGCCTTCGTCTCCTTCTTCAACCTTCTTAAGTGGAACGTTGACGAAGAGAGGATCTTGTTTCCTGTCGGGAATTCCATGAATGGTGAAGGTATGTTGAACTTCTTCCATTCCTAGTTGGCTGATGGTTTCACCATCGACGTTGACTGTTCCGCCAACTGTTCCAACTACCTTTCCGAAATATGCGTTATTAAGAGATTCACCGCCATCGTATCCGTGAATAGTGATAGTGACGTATGTATGGGCCGGGAGAACAATGTGCGATGAAGGGCCATATTGGACGTAGTCCATTTTGTTTCCTTCGAATCCATCTTCCTTAGCTTGTTCCTTGTCGGCATAGACGCCGAGGGTTACGTTGGCTTTTGGATATGTCTTTCCGTTGACATCAATGGTGTCGCTCTCTTTGGTTGCATATAGCTTGCCGTGTGGGTCAGCGCTCAACTTATGTAGCGTGAGCCCTACCCCGGCAACGAGGGATGAACCTAAGAGAGTGAAGACCAGGGCGCTGATCAAACGCTTTGATCCTGATTTCGTTTCCACTATTCCTCTTTATCTCTTGTTTGTCTCTTGTTTGTCTTCTGGGTTTTACGGGTTTGTGAAGCAAGTCACCTGAGGAGGGTACGCCTGTATGTAGGCTTAGAAAAGGATTAGAGGGGAATTTTTTATGTGGATTCGCGAAAGGGGGCCAGGCAGATGCTGATTTGGGACTTCTTGTTTGCCGGAGCGCTTATTGCTCTAGGGATTTCCTATTTTCGAGGCTCGAGGCAGATCCCACTTGTCAGGCGAATCCTCTTCTACACATCTATATTCTTGGCCGCCATTGTGCTTGTAGGCCCACTACCTCATCACGCTACACATAACTTCACGACGCATATGGTGCAGCACATCAGCCTCATGATGCTGATTTCACCGCTCTTTGTTTTAGGGGCTCCTTTTACCATTTGGCGAATCGACAAAACTTTTATCCGATATCTGCTTCGAGCTGAGATAGGTTTCGTGATTTTCTTATTTATCTTGTTGGCGACACATTTTGGCCCACTGGCAAATGCAGGAATGGTGAACACACATATTCATTACCTCGAGCTCATTCTATTTTTCCTTGGTGGAGTGATCTATTACTACCCTGTCTTGGAAGGTAATCCGCATCCATATTTTGTTCCCTACTCTCACAGAGTGATTTCCCTCTTTGCAATGATGCTGCCCGAAACCATGACCGGATTTTTTCTATATTCGGGAAATCGGTTGGTGCATGACATTCCTGCCGGCACTTCATTCAGTAAAGGTCTTCACGATCAACATACTGGTGGTGGAATCATGTGGGCGATGGGAATGATTATCGATACCATTTGGATTGTGCTTGCAGCTCGCGATTGGTTTGCTGATGAACAACGCCAAGCGGAATTAGAAGATGAAAAATAACGAAGAGCAAGAACCTAGACGCAAGTGGCTGTTATTGGGAATTCCACTCTGCCTTGTGATGGGATTCTTTCAATTACAAAGAGCGCTCGCTGGCAATTCAAGAAGCTGGATGTATACATTTGAATGGCCATTTTTCGCACTCTTTTTATATTACATGTATTGGAAACTTGCTCAACCTCAAGAACCTTGGGACGGTTCCAATGATCCCGATCGTGAGATTGATTAGTTATTACTTGCCCCAAGATTGAAAGAGCGGCCTACCCTCGGCATAACCGGAAGCAGATTGAATTCCTACAACAGCTTTATCGTGAAATTCTTGCAGAGAACGTGCGCCAGCATATGTACATGATGAGCGAAGCCCGCTGATAATTTCATCGAGCAGGTCTTCAACTCCAGGTCTAGCTGGATTGATATACATGCGCGATGAGGAAATTCCTTCTTCAAAGAGCGATTTACGAGCGCGGTCAAATGCACCTTCGCCAACCGTGCGAGCGGCTACTGCGCGAGCAGAAGCCATGCCGAAAGATTCCTTATATAGCTTTCCATTTGAATCGCGATTGAGATCACTTGGAGATTCATAGGTACCTGCAAACCATGAACCAATCATGACTTGTGCAGCTCCTGCTGCGAGCGCCAAAGCAACATCACGTGGATGTCTAACGCCGCCATCGGCCCAAATAGTTTTTCCATGTTTCTTTGCTTCTTCTGCACACTCAAGAACAGCAGAGAACTGAGGACGACCAACGCCTGTTTGCATACGCGTGGTGCACATGGCACCGGGTCCGACTCCAACCTTAATAATGTCAGCCCCCGCTTGAATTAATTCGCGCACACCTTCAGCAGTAACGATATTGCCAGCACAAATTGGAATTGTCGGATTTAGCCCACGAATCTTCTTTATGGCTTCGATCATCTTAATTTGATGTCCATGCGCTGTATCCACAACCAGTACATCAACTCCTGCATCAATCAGCTCCTTGGCTTTTCCGGCAACGTCGCCGTTGATACCAACTGCAGCAGCGATGCGGAGTTTTCCGTTTTTATCTAATGCAGGTGTATAGAGTGTTGCACGTAGCGCACCAGTTTTAGTGAGAATCCCGACGAGCTCACCTTTGCTATCTACTACAGGCGCAAGTTTGCGACGATGAGTATTGAGAAAATCAAAAGCATCGTGTGGAGTTACAGAATCTTGTAACGTAACCAAATCTCGACTCATGACGAGGTGAAGTTGGGTAAACCGATCGACTCTCTCAAGATCTGCTTCGGTGACTATTCCAACAGGTTTCCCATTTTCAACGACAATCACAGCTCCATGCGCACGCTTTGTAATGAGATCAATAGCGCTAGCCACTGTTTCAGTCGGGCCAAGTGTTACGGGAGTATCAAAAAATGTATGACGACCTTTGACATATGAAATAACGTTCTTAACAATTTCCAGAGGAATATCTTGTGGAATTACGGCGATACCACCACGACGCGCAACAGTCTCTGCCATGCGTCGACCGCTAATTGCTGTCATATTTGCTACGACGATTGGAATTGTTGTTCCAGAACCATCATGAGTTGATAGATCCACATCCATACGACTTGATATTTCGGAGTGGCTTGGGACCATAAAGACATCGTCATAGGTCAGGTCAAATGAGGGTTGATTTAAGAAACGCACGTGAAAGAACTATACGCTGGTTCTGCGTTTGCCGAAACCTTTGATGAATTGCTCCGCCTTGATGGCTGCCCAGGCAACAGATGGCAGGTCGCGCGCCTTGGGGTAGAGGACATACCTTGTCTGCCATTCCGGATAGAACTTTGCATTGAATCTGAAAAGCGATTCAACTTGGAAATAGTTTGAAAATAAGCGAATGAGATTGCGCATGCCTCGGGTGACCGGACCTGCACTTATTTTATCTGCGCGTTCAAATAGAGATCTAAAAGCAGCAAAATTGAGCGAAACATATTTCATATCTTGACTACGAGCATATTCAACAGTCGTGGCGATCATCAACTCATTAACACCAGCTTCTGCGTCTCGATCACGTTGCATGCGATCAAGTGATAGGGAGTGTGAAGACCACGGAACAAAATATTGAAGTCCCAAAATTTTTCCATCGCAACGGGCAATTGTTATGACCGATTCCGAGTCTGAATCATCGCCAAAACGATCCATTGACATAGAGAATCCACGTTCTTCGGCGCCATATCTCCATTTTTTTGTAAGTGCCTTAAGTTCTGTCTTTGTTTCTGAATCTAGTTCACTCCATTTTTGCGACTTTGCTGAATAACCTTTCTTACTTACTTTATTAATCATATTTCTGACATTTCCCATTGGCTTGCCTTCGAGAGTGAAATCTTTTACATGTATTACAGCTTCGTCCCCAATATCCACAGCAAGCATCTCTGCTTTTTTAACCCACACTTCTCCACCACGATCACTTGCCCCCATTACTGCTGGGGTCCATGCATGCGAGCGAGCGATAGCGAGAAATTCTTGTATCGCATCCGGCCACAAACTGAATTCTCCAAAAGGATCTCCACTCGCAAGCATCACGCCATTTTGAACTCGATAAGCAATTCCCGCCTTACGATTTTTTGCCCAAACAACACTTTTATCTGCTCGAGTTGCGAAATATCCTAAGGAATCTTGTTCGGTATCAATTCTGATTAAATCCTTGATGATTTCTCGTTCTTCAGGTGATTGTTTTGCGATAGGGCTGATTCGCTTAAAAAAATACATAAATGGAACGATTACTGTAAAAATTCCGAGAATAGAAAGCGTAGTCGTGACCATGTCACTCATTCGCTCTGTGACAAAGTTGACTGGTCCCGGAATTCCAATGAAGCCAAGAAGCACTGTCTGAGTCAATTGCCATACAGAGGGAGAGCCTAGAAAAGCGTCACGGTGACGATTGAGCAGAATGAGTAAGCCAGATAAGAACATAACAAAGAACGCGAAACCAAATGCGTAGAGAGGTTTCATTCGTGTAGATGGATCTGATTGAGCGTAAAACTCATTTCGATAAATAATCAGAAGAATTAATAACAATGCTGCGCCAGCCACTTGGCCTGGGTGGTAATGCAATCTAAAGAGATCTGAAAAAATATTTATGCTCAATAGAATCACTGTAAAAATCCATGCGCGTTTTTTCCGACGCCTGAGGTTGCGCGCAAGCACTATGAGGCCAAATCCCGTGATTACCGCAGTAGCAAATGCAGCGGAATTCACGAAAATTGGTAGATAAGTTTCAAGTTCATGTTTGCGAATTTTGAGCGGGTAGAGCACATTGGCGAGAATGTCGGCCAATCCGGCAATAAATGCGAATCGACTAACGATGGTAGGAATGTGCGAGCGAATCTTCATTATCTAAATATTCCAGTATGGCCTATCGAATATCTTCCGGGTTGTGGATACACCGCAAGACCGTGAGGTTCATTGCCAACTTTAATCTTTTTAATAAATTTTCCTTGAGCAATGTCAAAGACATAAACAACTCCATTGTTTCTGCCAGATACCCAAAATTCCTTTCCATCAGCAGTGATACCTCCCATATCAGGAGAGCCCCCACCTGGGATTTTCCATTTCGAAACAATCTTTTTATCGCTGAAACGGAGAACGGAGACGGATCCTTCGCCCCTATTTGTGATTAAGGCATCTTTAGAATCTCTTGTGACATAAATGCCATGCGCTTGTTTTCCGGTCTTGATAAACGAATAACTTCCAAAATCATTGGTAGGAATCACCCAGACGCCGTTAGACATCATATCTGCAACATAAAACGTAGAACCATCTGGTGAAATCTTGACATCTTGTGGCATCGGATTGGTTGAATAAGTATGAGGAATTTTTGAATACTTAAGAACTTTTTGTTTTGCTGTATCTACCCAGATTAACTGACCGCTGAATTCACAGGTAGCCATAAAGTAGTTTCCGTCAGCAGTCCAATCTGCGTGATTGAGCCCACGGCAATTGACCGGCACCTTCTTCTTTATTGCCATAGTGTGCGGATCTCTAAAAACCAATTCTTTGTCAGCTTCTGCCATGACCACTGCAAATTTACCGTTTGGTGTGAAATAGAGGTTATATGGATCATGTACATAAATTGGTTTGCCAGGTTTGCCGGTGGCGGGGTTGACTGGAGTTAAATAATTTCCACTGTTGTTATTTACCCATAAAGTTTTTAAATCCCACGAGGGCACAACATGTTGTGGTCCTGGCTTCATTTTGTAGGTGGCAATGATTTTTTTAGTCTTGATGTCGATTTCGGTCAAGGTGTTTGACGTGTGGTTAGGCACGTATGCAATAGAAGGAAAATTTCTGACGGTATTGGAGAGAGCATTAGGCCTATCGGCAGAGTAGATGTCCTTAGGGTCTAATACAGGTGGCATGCCGTCTAAAGCAGAAGCCGCTGTGGCCGATGGCATGAGTAGAGCCATTGCAAAAACGAGCGAGAAGATCTTTTTCATTTCTACTTTCCAAGCAACGAAGAGAGTGTTACGGGGGTGAATCCAGCCGAGTGTATTTTTTCTATCAAGTCGGGCATAGCGTCAACTGTATTTTTATGACCAAAATGCAGACTGATAATGGATCCTCCTTTTATTCCTGCCATGACATTCCTCATTACTGCAGATTTACCCGGATCCTGATAGTCATGAGAGTCAACATCGTAGGAAATACATTCGTTATATCCCAAAGATGCAGCAGTCTTTCTAATCAAAGGTGTAGCAAACTGTGTTCCAGATGGTCTAAAGAAGGTTCCGCGATTGCCAATTTGTTTTTTTAAAACATTTGCACAGCCAGCAATCTCGCTCTTTACTTTCGCGGCATTTAACCTCTTCATTTCATAGTGATGCATCGTGTGGTTGCCAAGGTCATGCCCACCATCAATTATTTTCATCGCAATTGAAGGATTTTCTTGTAACCAAGTACCTATTGCAAAAACTGTTACTGGTGTAGAAGTTGATTTAAATATATCCAAGAGTGAATTGGCATTTAGCATTGGACCCGCACCATGAAAAGTGAGAGCCACGTTCTTTGAGCTGCGTGGTCCGCTAGTCACATCGCTTGCCCCAAATGCGCGGGAGGGAAGAAGGCTGGTGAGCGTGAGCCCACCGCCAATTTTAAGAAACTGCCGCCTGTTCACAGCGTGAGTCTAGTCCTCGCAGTCTCAGCCATTATTGCTAATGTCTAGCCATGAGCGATGAAGAGATGAACTCTGAAGACCTCGTCACTGAGGAAATGCTCTGGGAGAGAATTCCAGAGACGCAGGGAATCGAGCGCGCCAATACTTATTACGAATTAAGCGCTCGCATCTATGCACGTGGCCAATATGACGAGGCACTTGCTCTTGCTGAAACTGCACGCGATATTTATGCAGAACTTGAACCCGGGTCAGCCAACGATGGTTTAGCCCAGGCATATAGCGCAATTGGATATAACCTCAATCAACTCAAGCGTATGGATGAGGCGGCCCATGCAATGAGTAAAGCTGTTGAGTTATTGCGAGAAACAAAATCCCCGATTGCGATTGATCTTGCTTGCACACTTGGTGAGTGGTGGTTCAGTTCGAAAGAATTCCGTAAAGCCATCGAATGTATGCGCGACTGCGTTCAGGAACACCTTGTAGAGGGCAATGATTCTGGAGCTGCAAACGACCTACATCTCATTGGATGTGCACATCGCGAACTTGGTGAATACATCGAGGCGCTCGCTGCATTCCAAGAAGCTCGTGCTATTTTCAAAAAGCTCAAAGAGGTCATTAACGTTGCACGTTGCGACCAGAAAATCGCACATTGCTACATAGCGCTAGGTGACGGTGAGTCAGGACTTGTCGCTGCACAGAAATCTCTCGATGTTTTTGTCACCGCTCATGATCACAGACGTGAAACCTATTCGATGTATGAAATGGGGAAGGCTCAAGTTTTGTGTGGTGCACTCGAGGACGGCCTAGATACTCTCGAGCGAGTTCTTGAAATCACGACAGAATCTGAATGGAAAGATTTTGAATTTATTGTCGAGATTGAGAGAAAAGTTATTGAGGTATTACGTCAGCTTGGTCGAATGGATGAGGCGACTGAAATAGAGAGACGTCTGAAATCAGTCACGGAAGTTCTTGAAGATTAGTGATTGAGATGCTGCATTGCCCATGCATACATAGCAATAGCCCCAGCAGCAGAAGCATTCATTGATCTGGTTGATCCATATTGTCTAATTGCCAAGACGACTTCACAAATCTCCACTGCTTCGTCTGACATTCCTGCACCTTCTTGCCCAAAAAAGAGTACACATTTCTCTGGTAACTGAGCTTTCTCTAATTCTTTCGAAATAGGAAGGTTATCTATTCCGATAATCGGCACTTGGTTTTCATCACACCATTTTTTAAAATCAGCAACAGTCGGATGATGAAGAACGTGTAAATATCGATCGGTGACCATAGCTCCCCGACGATTCCAATCGCGTTTTCCAACTATGTGGACCTTGCTCACATTAAAAGCATTTGCCGTTCTTACGATTGATCCAATATTCAAATCATGTTGCCAATTTTCAATTGCAATCTGAAGATCATGGCGTTTGGTATCCAGATCAGCGACAATCGCTTCTACTTTCCAATAGCGATAATGGTCCAAAACATTCCGTCGATCGCCTTTTCCTAGAAGCTCGGGATCGAGTCGATCATCACTTGGCCATGGCAATGGATGGGGCCCAACTCCCACGACGGGATAGAACTCACCTGGTCCAATCACCGCATCAGTCATATGCGAACTTTAACTTGGCTACTATCCATCCCGTGAAATCGCGATTTCTCCTCCTCACGCTCATCACGAGCATGATGTTCGCATTCTCCTCGCCAGCTCGTGCGCTTATTACTCTTCCCAACTCATTCCTAGCTCTTTCGAAAGCTTCGGCTCTTAATAACCCCGGAATTGTTTTTATGAACCCTTCGACCGGAGAGGTTGTGTTTTCTAAAAACGGAACAGTCCCTAAAGCTCCAGCCTCCGTTATGAAGTTATTTTCAACGACAGATGCCATACGAACTTTGGGCGCAGATAAAGTTTTTGAAACTACGGGTTATATAACTGCTAAGAAAAACAAGATTGTCATTATCGGCAGCGGAGATCCTTGGCTCACAGCAGACTCAGCAGATGCAAAACGTTTGAAGCAAGCCTTTTTACCCTGGCTTGTTTCAAAGGCTATGGCCGATGCTCCTGGAGTCCATGCAATTTCTTTAGAATATAAAGACCTTTATGCACAAGATATTGAAATGCTTAAAAAATATTTCAAAGGTAAGTACAAGATTTATCCACATATGCATTCTTCAACTTCTGAACTCGAAGCAATGTCAACGGCTAATGTTGGGACCATAACATCTCCAAAATTGGGAGAGATTGTTCAATACACATTACTGTGGAGTGACAACTTAATTGCTGCACGACTAGCGCAGATGTCCGCAAGAGCTAAAGGTCTTACAACAGATGCCAGCGGAATAAATATGTCGCTCACCGAAATGCTTAAAAGTATGCAAATCCCGACCGAAGGTTTAAATTTTGTCGACGGTGCCGGACTTTCACATGAAAATCGCGTGACTGCTGAATCCGTTGCACGTTTGCTGCGCGTCATTCACTCGACACCAGCTCTTGCTGATATCTATCAAGGATTACCAACTGCAGGTGAAACCGGAACACTTCGCCATAGATTTCTGAAATCTGGGGCTTCTGCTGCAGGTTTGGTGCATGCAAAGACCGGTTGGATAAATACTTCTGTTGCCCTCGCTGGTTTTGTTCAAGTTGGTGAGGAACAATACGATTTTGCAATCATTGCTTCGGGGCTTCGGAATAGGGAGAGCTATCGAGCGAATGCTCGGCAAGCTATCGATAAATTACTAGCAACAATTGCAAAACCATATGTTGCGCCTGCGATACCTGCAGACACAGCCACTGTCCCTACGTTGTAGAGCGGTACTCTTCTCAGATGCGTCCCTATATCGAGCTGATGAAGCTTCGAGTTGTTGAGCTTCTGCTTGTAACAACGCTACCGGCGCTCTTTCTTGCCTCGGGCGGAGTTCCCTCTTGGAGCACAACTCTTGCAACTTTGATCGGTGGGACTCTTGCGGCAGGAGCATCCAATGCTTTCAATCAAGTGATTGAACGTGAGAGCGATGCAAAAATGCAGCGCACCGCCAAACGTCCATTAGTTTCGGGAGAGATTTCACCACGTGCAGCCCTTATTTTCTCCTTTGTAATAGCGGCAATATCGTTGGCAATATTTCAGATTTGGACTACCTCACTAGCGACTCTCTTAACACTGCTAGCGATTTTGTTTTATGTCGTTGGGTACACAATCGGACTCAAACGTCGAACTTCTCAAAATATTGTTTGGGGTGGGATTGCGGGGTGTATGCCAGTTCTCATCGGCTGGGCGGCAGTCACAAATTCTCTCTCAATCACTGCATGGCTCTTCTTTTTACTAATCTTTTTTTGGACGCCACCACATTTCTGGGCTTTGGCAATTAAATACAAGGAAGATTACGCAGCAGCTGGCATACCGATGCTACCTGTAGTCGCATCCCTTCGATCCGTTCAAACTCAGATGTGGTTTCACACCATTGGAATGGTTCTCTCTTCGCTTCTAGTTAATTTCAGCGCACATTTACCGTTATGGATTTCTGCAATTACTGTTCTATTGGCATATGGATTCAGCCATCAACTTATCCGCCTGAATTCATCTGAGAAATCTGCCGGCAAACTCTTTCAATGGTCTATTACATATTTGAGCGCTTATTCTCTACTTCTTGTAATAGGCGCACTTCTGTAAGTAATTTTCCACAAGTTTTTAAGTACCAAATTGCATATCTAGTTATCTTCTGCATATGCAGAATCAAAATGCGATCATCAATGCAATTGAAGTTTCTCATCTTTCAAAAGCATACGACACAGTCACCGCCGTATCTGATGTCTCTTTCAATGTTCCACTAGGCAGTATTTGTGGATTTATAGGTCCAAATGGCTCCGGTAAAACAACGACGATTCGAATGCTGCTCGGGCTGATTAAGCCGACTGGAGGAAGTGGAAAAATCCTTGGATATGACATAAGGCAGCCCGATAAATATTTGGATTCCATTGGCGCAATGATTGAAGGCCCAGCCTTTTATCCAATGCTCAGTGGCCGAGAAAATCTTAAAGTTTTTGCACAACTCGGTGGAATCTCTTTCGATCACGTGGATTCGCTGCTCAAATTAGTAGGCCTAGGTGAGCGGGGAAATCATAAATTCAAAACATATTCACTAGGCATGAAGCAACGCCTGGGAATTGCAGCAGCGCTTCTTCCAAATCCAAAGTTATTAATCCTCGACGAACCAACGAATGGACTAGATCCTGTTGGCATCCAGGAAATTAGAGAATTGATTGAAAAATTGGCTAAGAATGGAACAACTGTTTTTGTCTCGTCACATATATTGGCCGAGCTTGAAATTATTTGTGACACATTAGTCATGTATCGCAAAGGCAAATTACTTTATAACGGTCCAAAAACAAATCTTCTTAAGGATAAGACGGTTGAAGTTAGGATCAATCTTGAATACACGGTGGACCTTGGCAGAGCACACGAACTCATATCTTCAATGGGCTTTGTGGTCACAATTGATGAAGGCTCATTGATAATTGAGTGTCAAGATAAGAATGGAGCCGAGATTAATCGCAGGTTACATGAAGCTGGAATCGCTGCGGAAACTATTGTTGCCCAACAACCCACTCTTGAAGAAACTTTTTTCGCAATGACGGGAGCGCACTGATGTTAAATGTAGTTTTAGCAGAATTACGTAAGATGCGCAGGCCAAGCATTTCATTGAGCATCGCAGGCATTATTGGTGCTTTATCGCTCTCTTTTACATCCTTCATATTTCTGAAAAAGAATCAGGCAACGTGGGACGAGTTAATGAAATTTGATGGGATGACTTCTTCATACAATGCCGTGGCGGCCTTTATGGGTTTTGTCGCCTTAACGGTTTTTGCCTCACAAACCTCACAGGAGTACACATTTGGCACATTGCGAAATCTGTTGGTAAGACAACCAAGCAGATTGAAATTATTTATTGGTAAATTCTTTGCTATGTCAATTTTTGCCGTGATATTTGTTTCCTTCACTTTTATTATGTGTGTCGGCACTTCTCTTGTGCTTTCAAATTATCAACATTTTGATACACATTTATGGACAAGCAATATTGGTCTTAAGCACGCGATGCAACTGTTACTTAATTCTTTCATCGCTCTCATCGGTTATGGCAGTTTTGGAATGGCGCTTGGAATGATATTGAAATCACCAATGTCTGCTATTTCTGCATCTTTGCTTTGGTTTCTGATCATTGAAGGCATTATTGGATCGGTAATAAAGAGTGCGAATCAATGGATGCCTGGGGCAGCAATGGCGGTGGTGAGTTCTGGTGGGATGAAGGATTTTCCTTACGACCGAGCTCTGATAGTGAGCACGGCTTATGTTGCAATCCTGATGGGAATATCTAGTTACCTGTTCTACTCTCGAGATGTTGCTCAGTAGACGACACAACCCAATTCACAGCTAAAAAGGCGCAGTTTTCACAACTCTTCGCCTTACCCTTTAACCCTGCACCGATCCCCGGGTTATAGGAGTAATAGATTGATGAAGAAGAGCCATATTGCGCTTTGCCTTGCTCTTCTGCTGGCCAGCACACCAGAAATTGCATACGCGAAAACCCCGAAGCCAACCCAAGCTCAGATAGATGCGGCAAAAGCCGAAGAAGCGGCAAGGAAAAAGGCCGCCGCAGTAGCTCAAACCAAACTGGATTCTGCAAATAAAACATTGCGCCAACTCACCGCAATTGCAAATGATGCTGCTGCCAAATACAAAAAAGCTCAAAGTGATTTAGGGGTTGCAATTAAGCAAGCTCAAGCTGCTGCAGCACATTATGCAGTCGCACAAGCAGCAGTTAATGCAGCCAATAGAACAATTGGAAAAATGGCAACAAACGCCTACATCATGGGGAGTGGATTTACGGATATCGAATCAATCCTCCATGCATCTGGGCCTCAGGATTTGATTGATCGTCTACAAACGCTCGATGCGCTTGGTTCAAATAATTCAGCTGCACTTGCTCGTTTTAAAGCCGCCTCTCTTGTTGCTAAAGCAGCCAAAGCAGAAGCAGATCGCACGAAGGCTGCACAAGAAGTTGCTACGCAAAAGGTTGCTGAAGCGAAGAAAGCAGCTGATGACGCTAAGGCAATCCAGCAGAAAGAAGTTTCAAAATTACAGGCCGTTCAAAATAAATTAGCAGCAGAGCTTGCTAAAGCAAGAAGTGTTCGACTCACACTTGAGCAACAGCTTCAACTTGCTCTTCTTGAAGAGAATGCAGCTACGGTGGCTGCAAATACGCCGAACCAGTATAAAGTTTGGCCAAATAAGAATTATGGTGGACGATCTAGTATCCGCTCCGATCAAAATATGCGTGATGTTGCGGTTGCATATGCTGCAAAACAAGTGCGTGCAGGAAAACCATACGTTTGGGGTGCGCAAGGACCAAATAGTTTTGATTGCTCTGGTTTGGTTTATGCCGCTTATAAATCTGCTGGACTTGGTTGGCCGAATTGGTCACGATTAAATGCGGCCCTATATTTTGTTGACACAAAGAGAGTGCCCCTCAACCAGCTCGTTCCTGGCGATTTACTCTTTTATTCTTACGATGGTTCCGTACAGAACATCCACCACATCACAATTTATGCTGGTGGAGGAATGATGTGGGAAGCCCATTCAAGCAAGGGTGGACTTAAATATTCCAATATGTATTCGATCAAGGGTCTCATGCCTTCAGGCGGCCGGGTCTGATTTTTCGCACCGCCCTTCGTACCTAACTAGAGTGGGCCGGTGGACTCCATTCTCGCCATTCGCCAAGCAATTCGGCCATGGATGAATTGTGATCGAATCCTGATTGCAGTTTCAGGCGGAGCCGATTCGCTCGCCCTCGCTCTAGGAACTTTTTTGGAGAACAAAGTTAAAGAGAATCCCGCAGAACTATTTGCGGTAATTATTAATCACAATTTACAAGATGGTAGCGCAGAGGTTGCTTCTAAAACTAAAGAGTTACTCAAAAAAATTGGTTATTCAAACATTGCAGTTATCTCAGTTGATGTCGCAATTACAGACGGAATAGAGGCGAGCGCACGAAGAGCTCGATACGACGCTCTAGATAAATATGCGGATTCAATCGATGCAGAAAGAATTGTTTTAGGCCATACCAAAGATGATTTAGCTGAAACTGTTTTGCTTGGACTTGCTCGGGGTTCTGGCACACGATCTCTTTCTGGTATGGCTCAAGTTGTTGGCAAATATGTTCGACCGTTATTGAATATTGAGCGAGGTCAAACCGAAGCTGCGTGCACCGAAAACAAAATTGATTACTGGAGTGATCCACAAAATCGTGATGAAAGATTTGCGCGCTCACGCGTGCGTCATCACATCCTTCCACTCCTAGAGGAGAAATTAGGTCCAGGAATTGTGGATGCCCTTGCCCGCTCATCCAAGATCTTGCGCGAAGATGCCGATGCCCTCGATTCGATTGCCGATGAATTTGTGAATAAAAGGGATGCTCTCGATGTTGAAGAATTGAAGGCTCTTCCAGTTGCTGTCAGGGCGCGCGTACTTCGCAAGCTCATCTATGCAGCAGGGGCGCCATCAGGCTCAATCTCGGCAGATCATCTCGCTCCCGTTGAGGCTCTCATCACAGAGTGGCACGGGCAAGGCGTCACATCCCTGCCGGGCGGAGTGAAGGTTTCGCGGATTTCGGGCAGACTTTCGCTCTCAACCCAGGGCTAAAGAGAGCTCTCTCAGAGCGCTAGATAAAAGGAGCACAGTGGACCTCGAATCCGTACGTGGGGACATCGAACGAGTTGTCGTCACAGCAGATCAGATTCAATCTCGACTTCGCGAACTCGCAAAAGACATTGAGAAGGATTATGAAGGTCGCGACATACTTCTTATTGGCGTTCTCAAAGGCGCAGTGATGGCAGTTGCAGACTTTGCTCGAGCACTCAATCGTCATGTTGATACAGATTGGATGGCGGTTTCATCCTATGGTTCTGGAACCAAATCCTCTGGAGTAGTTCGAATTCTTAAAGACCTCGATCGAGATATCACTGGTCGGCACGTACTTATCATCGAGGATATTGTCGATACGGGCCTCACTCTCTCTTGGTTGAAAGCAAACCTTGAATCGCGCGGCGCTGCATCTGTAGAAATTCTCACAGTGCTTCGCAAGCCAGAGGCTGCAAAGGTTGAAGTAGATGTGAAATATGTCGGATTTGATATCCCTACAGATTTCGTTGTTGGTTATGGTCTTGATTTCAACGAGAAATATCGCAATCTTGATTTTATTGGCGTTCTAGCGAAACACGTGTACTCATGAGCACCCCATCACCTAAAAAACCATTGAAAGATCAATTTAAAGATCCAAAGAAGAAGATGGCGCAACCAAAGACGCGCGTCCGCAAGTGGGCCCGCGGTCCACTTTTCTGGATTCTTCTCGGCTTAGTTGCAGTAATAATTTTTGGACGCGTCGGGGGATCTGGACCTACATATGTGAAAGTTGATACCTCTGCAGTTCTTGCAGATATCTCAGCAAATAAAGTTGAGAAAGCGACCATCATCGATCGCACACAGAAGATTCGTATTTACTTAAAGGAAGGGAATTACGTAAAGGGTTCCCGATATTTAGAAGCAAGTTATGCGACAAATCAAGAACAACTTTTGATTGAGGCGCTAACTGCGAATCCTCCAACCAAATCATGGAATGTAACCGTTCCGACAACCTCATTCTTGGCCCAGATTTTCTACACATTCGGACCCATTCTGCTCATCGGTTTCCTTCTTATGATGATGATGGGAAACGCATCTGGTGGAAATAAGGTATTTCAATTTGGCCGTAGTCGCGCAAAGATGGCAAATAAAGAGATGCCAACCAACACCTTTGCTGATGTTGCTGGTGCAGATGAGGCCGTCGCGGAACTTCAGGAAATTAAAGATTTTCTAAAAGAACCCCAGAGATATCGCGATATCGGAGCAAAGATTCCAAAGGGTGTGCTTCTTTACGGTCCACCGGGAACAGGTAAGACTCTTCTTGCTCGTGCAGTCGCTGGCGAAGCTGGAGTTCCTTTCTATTCAATTTCAGGCTCTGAGTTCGTTGAAATGTTTGTTGGAGTTGGAGCGGCTCGAGTAAGGGATCTTTTTGCTCAAGCAAAACTGAATGCACCGGCAATTGTTTTTGTAGATGAGATTGATGCAGTAGGTCGTCAACGCGGTGCTGGTTTAGGTGGCGGCCACGATGAACGCGAACAAACACTTAATCAATTGCTCGTTGAGATGGATGGTTTTGAAGCAAACGGTCAAGTCATCTTGATTGCTGCAACAAACAGACCTGATGTGCTCGATCCTGCTCTCCTTCGCCCTGGTCGATTTGATCGTCAGATTCCAGTTGATCGTCCTGATCTCAAAGGACGTATTGCAATCCTTGGAGTACATGCCAAAGGCAAGCCACTTGCAAAAGCTGTGAATCTAGAGGATTTTGCAAAACGTACCCCTGGCTTTACAGGTGCAGATCTTGCAAATGTTCTGAACGAAGCAGCACTTCTTACTGCAAGACAAAATCAAAAGATTATTACTACTGAAGCGATGGATGAAGCAATCGATCGCGTCATGGCAGGGCCACAACGCACTTCACGAGTGATGACAGAAGAGGAGAGGTTAGTAACTGCATATCACGAAGGTGGTCACGCCCTCGTTGCACACGCACTTCCTCATACAGACCCTGTTCATAAGATTACGATTATGCCTAGAGGACGTGCACTTGGTTACACCATGGTCCTTCCTGATGAAGATCGTTACGCAACTTCGCGTAATCAGATGCTTGATCAACTAGCTTATTCATTAGGTGGTCGGGCAGCCGAAGAGTTAATCTTCCATGATCCAACTACTGGTGCAGGAAATGACATTGAGAAAGCAACCAACTTAGCTCGATCAATGGTTACCCAATATGGAATGACCGAACGTCTAGGCGCAATCAAACTTGGGACTTCTGATGCGCAACCTTTCCTTGGTCGTGATTACACACATCAACGTGATTATTCAGAAGAAGTCGCTGGAATTGTTGATGAAGAGATTCGCAAACTTATTCAAAATGCACATCAGGAGGCATATGACATTCTTGTGGCGAATCGTGAAATTCTTGACGCCTTGGTTGTGGCACTTTTGGAGAAAGAAACGCTCCTCAAGGAAGAGATTGCTGAGATTTTTGCAAAGGTAAAGAAAGTCAAACCACGTCCAGCATGGACCGGATCCTCACTCCGCATACCTTCGAATATTCCTCCAGTATCAATTGCACAGGAGAAATCCGAATCAGATTCTGAGGCCGCTCCAAAAAAGAGTAGAAAGAAAGCTGCGAAACCAAGTAGTGAGTGATCACGATATTAATCCAGTAGCGATGGGGCCGCACGATGGAAGAGCGCGTGCACCTTTCGATGCTCAACGTGCCGAGAGAGCTATTCGAGAATTGCTATTGGCTCTTGGTGAAGATCCTGAGCGTGATGGGTTAAAAGATACTCCTGCACGTGTCGCGAGATCGTTGCAAGAGAATTACGAAGGTCTCTATAAATCACCAGAAGATGTACTCACGACTACTTTTGATTTGGGACATAAAGAACTTGTCATCGTGAGAGATATTGAAGTTTTCTCTCAGTGCGAGCACCATCTCGTTCCGTTTCATGGAGTTGCACATATTGGTTATATCCCGGGAGAAGCAGGACGTATTACGGGTCTCTCTAAGCTTGCTCGACTCGTGGATCTCTACGCGAGACGTCCACAAGTACAAGAGCGACTCACGACTCAGATTGCAGATGCACTGGTGGAAATTCTGGATGCTGCAGGCGTGATTGTTGTTATTGATTGTGAACATCTATGTATGTCAATGCGCGGAGTTCGAAAATCAGAAGCTCGAACGACGACTTCGGCTGTTCGAGGACAGCTTCGTAACGCCGCCACGCGCGCGGAAGCAATGGCTCTCATCACTGCACATAAGAAATAAAAGAGTTAATCTCTATGAGCGATCAGCGAACTCTCGTAATGGGGATTCTTAATGTCACTCCTGATTCATTCGCAGATGGTGGACGTCATGACACATTTGCCCTTGCTCTTGCTCGCGCCGAAGAAATGATTTTGGAAGGCGCGGATATCATCGATATTGGCGGTGAATCTACTCGGCCGGGAGCCGAACGAGTCGCTGCGGATGTTGAAATAGATAGAACAATCCCACTCATCACGGAACTGCAATCACGAGGTGTTCCGCTCTCTATCGACACGATGCGCGCAGAAGTAGCTGAAGCAGCAATTTCAGCCGGAGCAACAATAGTCAATGATGTCAGTGGTGGTTTGGCTGATCCAGCAATGGCACCACTGATCGCTAGAAACAAAAGTGTTCAATATATAGCGATGCATTGGCGGGGGCATTCGCGTGAAATGCAAGAAAAGGCCCACTATAAGGATGTTGTAAGGGAAGTTAAAGAAGAGCTTGATCAAAGAATTGCAGAACTACTGGACGCTGGAATTGATGGCGAGCAAATCATCATCGATCCAGGAATTGGCTTTGCAAAAACTGCAGAACACAATTGGGAGTTACTTCGTAATCTCGATCGTTTGGCTCTGCTCGGATATCCGATTCTTATCGGCGCTTCGCGAAAAAGATTTCTCGGTGAATTGTTAGAGCGTGATAATCCTGACGACCGTGAAGACGCCACTATTGCATTGACAACTGAGTTAGCTAGGCAGAGAGTATGGGCAGTGCGAACTCATGCCGTACGAGCTCATCGAGATGCCATAGCTGTTATTGAAGAATTGGATAAGTAAATGAGTGACAAAATTTATTTAACAGGCATCACGGGTTTTGGTTTTCATGGAGTTTACTCAGAAGAGCGGCGCCAAGGTCAGAAATTTAGCGTTGATTTGGTACTCGACCTCGATCTTTATCCGGCTGGCCAGAGTGACGAATTGAAAGATTCAACTGATTACTCAGTGATCGCAAAGGTGGCTCACCAAGAGTTAGTAGGGGAACCTTGCAATCTTATTGAAACTGTCGCTGAAAGAATTGCAATTAAAATATTGCGCGACTTCGATCAAATTATTAAAGTCAAAGTAACGCTTCACAAACCTGATGCTCCAGTCGGTATTCCATTGACTGACATAGCGGTTGAAATCGAGCGTTCTCGTCCATGAAAGTTGTTATTGCTCTTGGCTCTAATTTAGGCAATCGTGAAGCAACTCTTGATTTCGCGGCTTCACGGCTCTCAGAGCATCTCTCACACATAAAGATTTCAAGTTACATTGAGACAGATCCTGTGGGCGGCCCAGAGCAACCCAAATATCTCAACGCCGTTGCTGTAGGCGAAACAACTCATACTGCTGAAACCTTATTGAAAGAATTGCAGAAAATTGAAAATGAGGCTGGTCGTACTCGCGAAGTACGGTGGGGTGCACGTACCCTCGATTTGGACATCATCATGTTTGGTGATGTTGTTAGCAATGATCCGACATTGACGTTGCCACATCCCAGGGCCCATGAACGTGCTTTCGTATTGGCGCCATGGCTTGAGGTAGACCCAAATGCCATCCTCGGCGAAGCTCCAATCTCCGAATTACTTGCAAAGCTTTAAGTGGAGTACGCTTTTCCTGACCGGTACCTGAAAGGACTGGATCTGAGTGAATAGCAAATCTAAAAGCAAGGCCTTCGTCCCAACCATGGGCGCACTTCATGCTGGCCACCTTTCACTGATTTCGCTTGCCCGCAAATATTCCGATGATGTTGTCGTCTCGATTTTTGTAAATCCGCTTCAATTTGAAAACCCCGATGATCTTGCAAAATACCCACGTGATCTTGAGGGTGATAGAAAACTTGCACTTCAAGCAGGGGCCACAACTATTTGGGCTCCGACTGTCGAAGAGATATACCCTGGTGAAGTACAGCAGATTTCTGCAGGACCGTTAGGAAATTTGTTTGAGGGTGTCAAACGTCCTGGACATTTTGATGGCGTGCTCACTGTGGTTGCAAGACTTTTCGAGAAGGTTAAACCAACCCATGCGATATTTGGCGAAAAAGATTTTCAACAGCTCTATCTCATCTCTAGATTTGTCAAAGAAAATGATCTTCCAATTCAGATAGTTGCCGGGCCACTCATAAGAGATGAGGATGGCTTGGCACTTTCTTCTCGAAATGTAAGACTTACATCAATGGGGCGCAATCAAGCTCTCGTTATTCAACGCGCACTGCATGCAGCTCATCATGAACTCCACTTAGAACATGCCAAGCGAATTCTCCACGCCGTACTTTCGGAGGAGCCAGGTTTTACCATCGATTACGCAACAATTATTGATGAGCAGACTTTTTCAGCGCCAACTCAGTCAACAACTCAATTCCGAGCTTTGGTAGCGGGTTGGGTAGAGGGTGTGCGTTTGTTAGATAATATGAAAATGGTGATTGAAGCATGAAACTTCTTGCGCCTTCACCTGGCTGGACAGTCCAAGCTGATGTCATTGTTATTGGTTCAGGTGTAGCGGGTCTTACTACTGCTCTCACTTTACGTGCTGAAAATCTTTCAGTTCTTCTTGTTACAAAAGGCTATATCGATGAAGGATCAACTAAATGGGCACAAGGTGGAATCGCTGCGGCTCTTGGACCAGGAGATTCTCCAGAAGCTCATAAGGAAGACACATTAATTGCAGGTGCTGGTCTTTGCGATGTAGACGCAGTTAATTTGTTAGTAACTCAAGGTCCTGACGCAGTAAAGAAATTAATGGCCCGTGGTGCAGTTTTTGATCGCTCCCAATCTGGTGAAATTTCCCTTGGGCGTGAAGGTGGGCACCACACAAATCGAATTTTGCACGCGGGCGGTGATGCAACAGGCGCTGAAGTGTCTAGAGCGCTTCTATCAGCTGTGCATCAAGATGAAGGAATCGAAGTAATAGAACATGCGCTAGTTATTGACGCTTTACAGGATGATGCAGGAAGAGTCTGTGGAGTTACAGTGCACGTCATAGGCGAAGGTTCTCGCGATGGAGTAGGTAGAGCACTTGCTCGTGCAGTCGTGATTGCAACTGGGGGACTAGGACAAGTCTTCGCACAAACAACTAATCCATCTGTTTCTACTGGTGATGGAGTTGCAATGGCGCTACGAGCCGGCGCAACTATCGCTGACGTTGAGTTTATCCAGTTTCACCCAACTGTTTTGTGGCGCGAATCGGGATTGGCACGCGGCCAACAACCTCTCATTAGCGAAGCTGTTCGAGGAGAAGGTGCCATTCTTCTTAATCATAAAGGTGAGAGATTTATGCAAGGCAAACATGAACTTGCAGATCTAGCCCCACGCGACATCGTTGCGAAAGAAATTTTCAATCAAATGAAGACCCATCAGATTTCGCATGTCTGGCTTGATGCGACAGGTATTCCACATTTTGAAGAGCGATTCCCATCTATATTCACATCGTGTCTAGAAAACGGAATTGACCCAAGAAGCCAACTCATTCCAGTAGCCCCTGCATCTCATTATGCATCGGGCGGTGTGTTAGTCGATCTAAAAGGGCGCACATCTGTTCCAGGTTTATATGCGTGCGGAGAAACTGCGTGCACAGGTGTGCATGGTGCAAATCGTCTAGCTTCGAACTCACTCTTAGAAGGGTTGGTATTTGGAGCTGCTATTGCAGCAGATATTGCTTCAAATTTGCCTCCACAAAGTCAGCCATCAATTAAATCCGAACCTGGAATATTGCTAGATTCATCAATTCGACTCCCACTTCAACTATCTATGACTGAAGGTGTAGGCGTGCTTCGTTCAGAAAATTCTCTGAACGAGACACTTGGACAATTGCGCCAACTCGCTACTCGCCATTCGACAGAGCCGAACATAACAACTTGGGAAGCCACAAACCTTTATTTGCTTGCGACTGCCATTGTTCAAGGCGCGCTTGCACGAAAGGAAAGTCGAGGTTCTCATTGGCGCAGCGACTATCCATTAACTTCAGATCTTTATCGCAAACGCATTACGCAAACTTATGACAGAGATGGACATTGGCACATGGATGAAATAGGAATTACCTTATGACTTTGTCACACTCATTATCAGACTTGTTAAGTTCACTTGAGCTAGACCCGGTAAACGTTGAGACATTAGCCCGAGCAACTATTGAAGAGGACTTGGATGGTGGGGTTGATGTCACCTCGGTCGCAACTATTCCGGATAATCAAAACTCCATTGCCGAATTTCATGCACGTAAATCTGGCTATATTGCAGGGCTTTGTGTTGCCGCAGCCGTATTAGAAGTCGTAGGCATTGATGATTACACACTTCATGTAAAAGATGGAACTCGAGTCGAAGAAGGACAACTCATTCTGAGTGCAAGAGGAAGCACGCAAAAGCTACTTCTTGCAGAGAGAACTGCTCTCAATTTCCTAGGTCGACTCTCTGGTATCGCCACTTTGACACATCGATGGGTTACAGAGGTCGCTGGTACAAAAGCGAAAATTCGAGATACTCGTAAAACAACTCCTCTGTTGCGAGATTTGGAGAAATTTGCCGTTCGTATGGGGGGTGGAGTTAATCATCGAATGTCTCTCCGAGATGCTGCTCTCATCAAAGATAATCACATCGTCGCTGCAGGAGGTGTGCGAGAAGCGTTTTCGGCGGTTCGTTCGAAGTTCCCCAATCTTCTCGTGGAAGTTGAAGTGGATACGCTCGAACAACTGAAAGATGTTGTTTCTGCTGGTGCAGATTTAGTTCTACTAGACAATATGAATCTCGAGCAGACACGAGCCGCGGTCGAAATTTCTAAAGGTTCTACAAAACTTGAATCATCCGGAGGCCTTTCAATTGAAAATGCAAAGGCCTATGCGAATACCGGTGTTGATTTTCTAGCTGTTGGTGCTTTAACCCATTCTGCACCAGTCCTTGATATCGGATTAGACCTTAAGGCGGAATAAGAAATGCTTTTAACAATCGACGTTGGCAATACAAATACCGTTTTAGGTCTCTTTGATGGAGACAAACTTGCTCACTCGTGGAGAGTAAAGACTGATCCTCGAGACACAGCAGATGAATTGTGGCTCCAGTACCGTTCCCTTATTGAGGATTTCTCTGTAACAGGCCTCTCTGTCTGCTCAACAGTGCCCGCGACACTTCGCGAGATTCGCACGATGCTCTCACGATATTTCCCACATACACCTACCACCATAGTTGAACCTGGAGTTAAAACCGGAGTTCCACTTCAAGTGGATAATCCCAAGGAAATTGGTGCAGATCGTATTGTGAATACATTGGCTGCCCACACACTCTTCCCAGACGGTCCTTCCATCGTTGTGGATTTTGGTACATCCACAAATCTTGATGTTGTCTCGCCTAAAGGGGAATTTCTCGGTGGCGCCCTCGCGCCGGGAATTGAGATTTCAGTAGATGCCCTTGCTGCTCGCGCGGCACAACTTCGAAAAGTGGAACTCGTTAAACCTCGATCAGTTATTGGCAAAAATACTGTTGAAGCACTTCAATCGGGAACCATTTATGGGTTTGCTGGACAAGTAGATGGACTAGTAACTCGTATCATCGATGAACTCGATGAGCTTTATCCAGATTCGAATGAAGTCACAGTTATCGCAACGGGCGGCCTTGCTCCACTAATAAAAGGAATCGCTGACACGATTGATGTCTTCGAGCCAGATCTCACTCTTATCGGCTTGAGACTCATTCACGAACGAAACCGTTGAACCGGTAGAGTTGCGCCACTATGACGCAGCCTAATCTTCCAACACCTGAAGACGATCTACCCGAGCAGTTACGCATTCGTCGTGAAAAGCGCCAGGCAATCATCGATCGCGGCCAAGAAGCGTATCCAGTTTCTGTTCCCCGGACAGCGACTCTCAAAGAAATTCGTGAGCGCCATTCAGGTTTAGAAATTGATGTGGCAACGGGAATTAAAGAATCAGTTTCAGGTCGAGTCATCTTCAAGCGCGACACAGGCAAACTTTGTTTCGCGACTCTCCGTGAAGGCGATGGAACTGAACTGCAAGCCATGCTTTCACTCGATAAAGTGGGACAAGAAGCACTAGATGCTTGGAAAGCTGATATTGATTTAGGAGACATAGTCTCAGTCACTGGCGAAGTCATTACATCCAAACGTGGTGAACTTTCAATTTTGGCAGATGGATATAACATCGCAGCAAAATCATTACGCCCACTTCCTGTTGAACATAAACCGCTCTCCGAGGAAACTCGCGTACGTATGCGTTATGTTGATTTGATTGTCCGACCTGAAGCTCGCGCTAATGCTCGACTTCGCCCTGCAGTCATGCAGCAGATTCGCGCATCCTTCTCATCTCGCGACTTTATTGAGGTAGAGACACCGATGCTTCAAGTAATGCACGGAGGTGCTGCTGCTCGCCCATTCAAGACTTACTCAAACGCCTACGACATGGATCTATTCCTTCGTATTGCTCCTGAACTATTTCTCAAGCGATGCGTTGTTGGCGGAATCGAACGTGTATTTGAGGTCAATAGAAATTTCCGCAATGAAGGCGCGGATTCTTCTCACTCACCTGAATTTGCGATGATTGAGTCATACGAAGCGTATGGTGATTGGGAAACGATGGCAACGCTTACGCGAAACCTAGTCCAAGAATCTGCAAAGGCAGTCTTTGGAAGCCATGTGGTTACCCATCATGATGGAACGCAATTTGATTTAGGGGGAGAATGGCGGACGGCGAATCTATATGATCTGATTTCCGATGGCGTTGGGGAAGAAATTACAGCTCAAACTTCATATGAAAAGCTGAAAATCATTGCAGAAAAGCTCGGCATGAAAGTCGACCCAAAATGGATTACTGGAAAATTAGCTGAAGAGATTTTCGAGCATGTCACCAAAGGAAAATTGGTAGAACCGATTTTTGTTAAAGGCTATCCAGTAGATACTTCGCCGTTAGTTCGTGCACATCGTTCAACTCCAGGAATTGTAGAAAAATGGGATCTCTACGTTCAAGGCTTCGAATTAGCTACTGGATATTCTGAATTAATTGATCCGGTTATTCAGCGTGATCGCCTTGTCGAACAAGCGAATCTTGGAGCTAAGGGCGACCTAGAGGCCATGCAACTGGATGAAGATTTCTTGCGCGCTATGGAATATGCAATGCCACCTATGGGCGGCATGGGAATGGGAGTTGATCGTCTTCTAATGGCCCTCACAGGTCTAGGAATCCGTGAGACGATTCTTTTCCCACTGGTAAAACCAGAGGAAAATTAAATGTCCTTTGTCATCAGACCTGCACGCACGTCGGATATTAAAGAGATTCGAGCAATCATCGATGAGTATTCTCTACAAGGTCGCTTACTCTCCAAAGAAACAGTGACACTTTATGAGGCTACACAAGAGTTCACTGTTGCCGAACAAGATGGAAAAGTCATTGGATGTGGCGCTCTTCATGTGATGTGGGATGACCTAGCGGAAGTTCGCACCGTCGGGGTTCATGAGGGACACAGAGGCAAAGGTGTCGGACATGCGATTCTCGAGCGAATAATTGAACGAGCACGTGAAGTTGGTGTGAAACGACTTTTCTGTTTGACTTTTGAGACAGAATTTTTTGGTCGACACGGCTTTAAGGAGATTGAAGGCGCGCCTGTTGAGCCAGATGTTTACGCGCAACTTCTTCGTTCATACGACGAAGGTGTTGCCGAATTCTTAGATCTTGAGTCGGTAAAGCCCAATACTTTGGGCAATACCCGTATGCTCAAAGTTCTTTAGTTCAGGCCGCGTCGCTTCAGAAGTGGGGCAATCTCTTTATCTCTTCCACGGAAATTGCGGAACATCTGCATCGAATCAATTGATCCCCCACAGCCAAGTAGCGTCTTTCGGAAATGATCGCCATTAGAACGAGTGAGGCCACCATTTTCTTTAAACCATTCGACGGTATCTGCATCGAGAACTTCCGACCAAATATAGCCGTAGTAGCCAGCCGAATATCCGCCAGCAAAGATATGAGCAAAATAGGTTGAGCGATAACGAGTTGGAACTGGATGGTAATCCAAGCCGTAATTTGCAATCGCGCTGGCCTCGAATTCATTTACATCGCTCGGTAAATTTCCTTCTTCTAATTCGTGCCAAGCAAGGTCCAGAATTGCAGCCGCAAGATAAGAAGTGGTGGCATGACCTTCATTAAATGTTGAAGATTCATGTAATTTATCAATCCATGCCTGCGGAAGTACTTCACCAGTCACATAATGGCGAGCATAATTTTTCACTACCTCTGGCCAGAGTATCCACATTTCATTTACCTGAGATGGGAACTCGACAAAATCTCTCTCGACACTCGTACCTGAAACTCTTGGGTACTTAACTGCTGAGAGCATTCCATGCAAAGCGTGTCCAAATTCATGGAAGAGGGTTGTAGTTTCGTCATAAGTCAAAAGAGTTGGCTCACCCGCAGGAGGCTTTGGGATGTTCAAATTGTTCACAACAACAGGTAATTGACCTAGTAGAAAGTTCTGATCAACTAAATTGTTCATCCACGCACCACCGCGTTTGCTATCACGTGTATAGAAATCGCCGATGAAGAGCGCTAGCTTTGAACCATCTTCATTGAAGACTTCGAAAGCTCGTGCTTCAGGGTGGTAGGTAACTAGATCTTTGCGCTCTTTAAAAGTAATGCCAAATAATTTAGTTGCTGCGAAGAAGACGCCATCATGAAGAACTCTTTCAAGTTCAAAGTAGGGTCGCATCTTGCTTGTATCAAGATCGTACTTAGCCTGACGCACTTTTTCTGTATAAAAATCCCAATCCCAGGACTGTAACTCAAATTGTGAGCCAATACTGCTTTGAATGTCGCTTCCCTCTGCACGGGCATTACGCACGGCTGGAGCTGCCACTTGGCGAAGCATTGCATGGACATTTGAAGCATTCCCAGCGGTTTGGGCAGAGATTACATATTCTGCATGGTTTTTAAACCCAAATAACTTTGCGCGTTCAGCTCGAAGAGCAACCATTTTCTTAAGCGTTGCTTTGGTGTCTTTTTTGTTGTCTCTATTGGATTTTACGAGCGAAGCCTTCATAATTTTTTCACGTAGTTCCCGATTAGTTAGAGATGCAAGAACCGGATTTCCAGTGAAATTAACCATGCCAATCATCCATTTATCTGAAACTCCACGAGCTTCCGCAGCTGATTTTGCCGCAGCTATTTCACTGTCACTTAATCCGTCTAATTCGAGAATAGAATCAACAAATACTGCTAAATCATTAGTATCAGCCAGCAAATCTTGGGAGAATTTTGTTTCCAGTGCTGATAGTTCTTCATTAATTTCCATAACTCTCTTGCGCGCAGACTCATTGAGATCAGCGCCGGCGTGTATAAAATCGCGGTAATACTTTTCTGTTAACCAAGCATCTTCATCGTTGAGAGCTGATTTCATTGAGTGCACTTTCTTGATACGTGCCCAAAGTGCAGGATTGAGCTTGATTGAATCTGTATGTGCCGCAAGTTTGGGGGCAATTTCGGCTTCAATAGCATCGATTACATCATTAGTGTCAGACGAAGACTTGTTATAGAAGACCATCAACATTCGAGTGAGAATGCCACCACTCTTTTCCATCGCTACAATCGTATTTTCGAAAGTGGGTTCATCTGTATTACTAACAATTGCTGCGACTTCAGATAATTGTTCTTCGCACCCAGCATAAAATGCTTCTTTGTAATGCTCATCTTTGATTTGCGCGAACGGAGGAAGTTCATATTCGAGAGCGCTTCGGGTGGCGAATGGATTCGATGTCGGGATGGTCATTTTCAGAGCCTACATCCCATATTTCCCGCACGAATAGCCAGTTTGGTAGGCGAACGGCATGGTAAAAAGCACCCTCTAAGGTGGTGCAGAATTCTCCCATGCGTCTTGACCATGTCTCTTATGTAACCTCTCATGATCAACTCTCTGACACTGTCCAACGTCTTGGGCAACGCCTTGGTTCGACTTTCGTTGATGGCGGAATGCACCCACGTTTCGGGACACGTAATTTCACTCTTCCATTAGAAGATGGAACTTATCTCGAAGTTGTTTGTCCTCTCGATCATCCAGCAACTGAAAAGACTGCATTCGGTCGAGCTGTTGCTCAACGTGCTGCAGAAGGCGGAGGTTGGCTTACGTGGGTAATTGCAGTCGACAATATTTCAGAAGTTGAAAAACGTCTTGGCCGTGAGGCAGTCGAGGGTCACAGAACAAAACCCGACGGAACATCGCTTGCTTGGAAACAGCTCGGAATTCTTTCAACCATAGAAGACCGCCAACTTCCATTTTTCGTTGAATGGAATTCTGAAAATCACCCGTCAAAAGATGGAAAAGCGGTTGCTCGCGTTTCTGCAGTAGAAATTGCTGGAAATAAAGAAACAATAATTAACTACGTTGGGGAAGAGATCCGTGATCTCACCCGTAACAAGTTCGAAATTACTTGGCTCGATCCAAAAGAGAATGACGGAGATACAGGAATCGTTTCTGTAACTCTCGATACTCCCAATGGTTCAATCCGTTTGGATTAATTTCACGAATATATTTGCCGCCTTAGCTCAGTCGGTAGAGCGTCGCCCTCGTAACGCGAAGGTCTCGGGTTCGATTCCCGAAGGCGGCTCCATATGACCTCACGAGAACAACTCACAATAGAAATTCGTGTAAGGCCAAACGCTAAGAAAACATCTGTGGGCGGCGTAGCGGGCGATCCACCTCGCCTCGTTGTGACAGTGCAGGCGCCTGCGGTTGAGGGTAAAGCAAACGAAGCAGTCAGAGAAGCTCTCGCAAAGGCTTTTCAGCTTAAGCCCCGGGATATCACAATTGTCTTTGGTGAACTCACCCGGGATAAGCGGGTTCTTCTTACGGGTGAGAACCTTCAGACGAAATTTGCTGAGTTAAAAGGTACCTTGTAGAGGTGTAATACTTAGACGTGCTTGTCTCGTTGTTGAAGAAATATCTTCATCCATACCGAGTAATTTCGGCAGTAGTTTTAGTAATGCTTCTTGTTCAGTCAATTTCAAATCTTTATCTTCCAAGGCTTAATGCAGAATTGATCAATAATGGAGTCGCCAAGGGGAACCTTCCTTATATATGGCACACCGGCTTTATTATGGTTGGTGCTTCAGGGCTCATCATTGTGGCCTCAATGTTTATCTCATATATGGCATCGAGGATTGCGAATAATGTAGCAAGAGACATTAGAAGAGCAGTATTCACTTCGGTTGAAAAATTCAGCACAAGAGAACTCAATCAATTCGGTGCTCCTTCATTAATAACGCGAAATACAAACGACGTTTCGCAGATCCAGATGCTCGTTAATATGGGATTGACGATGATGATTGGTGCACCAATTACTGGTATTGGTGCGGTTATCATGGCTCTTCGCACGGATGTTCAACTTTCTGGACTACTTCTTGTTGCTGTTCCAGTCATGTCACTTATTATTTGGGCTCTTCTTCATCGCATTGTTCCCCTCTTCCGCACTGCTCAAATTCGGTTAGATCGAATTAATCTGGTCATGCGCGAGCAAATAGCTGGTATTCGGGTAATTCGTGCTTTTGTCAAGACTCGTTATGAGGAAGCAAGATTTGCAGACGCGAATACTGAACTGATGCAAGTCAACCTTTCGGTTTCCCGCACTTTCGCAATCATGTTTCCATCACTCATGATGGTCATGAATTTATCTTCTGTAGCAGTAATTTGGTTTGGTGCCCATCTCATCAATAATGGCCAAATGGAGATTGGTAATCTCATCGCATTTCTTAATTACATTATGCAGATCTTGATGTCTGTAATGATGGCAGTAATGATGTCGATGTTTATACCGAGAGCACAAGCGTCTGCCGAGCGCATCAAGGAAGTCTTAGATTTAGAAAGCTCTGTTGTAGATCCTACAGACGCAATAGAAACTTCTACTCACTCAGGAATTGTTGAATTTAGGGGAGTTGAATTCAGGTATCCGGGAGCTGAGCAAGCTGTACTTCAAGATATTACTTTCACTGCAAAGCCAGGAAAGATGACAGCCATTGTGGGCTCCACTGGATCTGGAAAAACAACGCTACTCAACCTTATTCCTAGACTTATCGATGCGACCGCCGGCGAGGTGTTGATCGATGGAATTGACGTTCGCAAACAAAAACTTGAGTCAGTTTGGAAGAAGATTGGATATATCCCTCAACGCGCACTGCTCTTCGGGGGCACTGTTGAAAGCAATCTTAAATTTGGACGACTAGATGCGACGGAAGAAGAGATTTGGGAGGCTTTAACGGTTGCTCAAGCTGATTCATTTGTAACAGAGAAGGATGGCGCGCTTGCAGCGAGCGTCGCTCAAGGCGGAGCAAATTTCTCGGGCGGACAGAAGCAAAGACTGTCAATTGCCAGAGCGCTTATTAAACGACCGGAAATCTACCTTTTTGATGATGCATTTTCAGCCCTTGACTTCACAACTGATGCAAAATTGCGTAAGGCATTGAGTGCATATGCCAAGGATGCGACCGTAATTGTTGTTGCTCAACGTGTTTCTACGATTATGAAAGCAGATCAAATTATTGTGCTCAATGAAGGTCGCATTGATGGGATTGGAACACATAAGCAATTGATGAAATCCTCCAAGACATACCAAGAGATAGTTCTATCTCAGCTATCTCCGGAGGAAATATGAGTACAAGAAGTCCCGTGCGCGGTGGAGGCGGTCCTCATGGTGGGTTTGCACCTCAAAAATCAAAGAATTTTAAGCGATCTTTCAGTCGGCTTCTCGGCGAGATAGGTAGCGAAAAAAAGATATTCGCAATTGTTTTTGCGCTAATTTCAGGATCGGTAATCATTGGAGCGTTTGGGCCTAAAATCTTGGGTCGAGCGACTAATTACATCTTTGAAGGCTATATCAAGATTCATTTTCAACAAGGCTCAATTGGCGAATCGATTAATATTTCAGCCATTCAACGAATTGTGCTTTTAGCAATATTCGTTTACGCAATTAGCGCCATTTTTTCTTGGATTCAAGGTTATTTATTAGCGGGAATCACCCAAAGAACTATTTATCGTTTGCGTGAAAAAATTGAATCAAAGATGGGGCGCCTCCCGCTGTCATATTTCGATGGTCAAAGTAGAGGCGATCTCTTGAGTCGAGTCACCAATGACATCGACAACATTGGCAATACATTGCAACAGGCACTTTCTCAGATCATCAATTCAATTCTTACAGTAGTAACAATCCTGGCAATGATGATTTGGATATCTCCCATTCTTGCTCTGGTGTCCCTTATTGCTGTTCCCGTATCAATGTTTACATCGATAGTGATTGCAAAGAGATCCCAGAAAGAATTTGTTGCACAGTGGGACTGGACTGGCAAACTCAATGGTCATGTTGAGGAAATGCATACGGGCCATTCACTAGTGAAAGTGTTTGGACGTCGGGAAAAGGCAATTCAGGAATTCGATGAGCTGAATGAAAAACTTACAGAAGCATCTTTCCGCGCAGGCTGGATCTCAGGATTTATTCAACCGGTGGCCCAGTTGGTTAATAATCTTATTTATGTAGGAATTGCTGTAATTGGTGGATATCAAGTTACTCAAGGAACAATGACTTTGGGAGACGTTCAAGCATTCATTCAGTATTCAAGGCAATTCGGTATGCCACTTGCTCAAATTGCAGGTTTAGTAAATATGGTCCAATCCGGCATCGCATCTGCGGAACGTGTATTTGAAGTTCTGGATGCAACTGAAGAAATTTCTGAAACAGCTCAACCCACTTACATCGAACGTGCAAAAGGGAAGATTGAGTTTAAAAAAGTTGCTTTCCGATATGTGGCAGATCAGCCATTGATTGAGAACTTCTCCTTGAAAGTGAAGCCAGGTCAAACTGTTGCGATTGTTGGACCGACTGGGGCTGGTAAGACAACCTTGGTTAACCTGCTTATGCGCTTTTATGATATTTGGGAAGGGTCCATAACTTTAGATGGAATAGATATTCGCGAGATGTCTCGTGACAATCTAAGAAGCCAATTTGGAATGGTGCTTCAAGATACTTGGTTGTTCACTGGCACCATGCGAGAGAATATTGCTTACGGTACAAATGATCCAGATCAGGAAAAGATCGAATCAGCCGCACGTGCTGCGAATATTGATCACTTCCTAAGGTCGTTACCTCAGGGATACAACTCGATGTTGACTGATGACAATGCAACCGTTTCTAACGGTGAACGTCAACTCCTAACAATTGCTCGTGCATTTATGGCTGACCCAGCGATTTTGATTTTGGATGAAGCGACTTCATCTGTCGATACTCGAACAGAAGTCCTCGTACAAGAGGCAATGGCGAAGCTGCGTAAAGGTCGAACAAGCTTCGTTATTGCTCATCGTCTTTCTACCATCCGAGATGCTGATGTCATTCTTGTGATGGATCATGGCGGTCTCGTAGAACAAGGAACCCATGAAGATTTAATGGCCGCAAAAGGTTTTTATTTCAATCTCTATTCAAGTCAATTTACTTCAACGGCTGAGTGATAGCCCTCAACAATTCTCGCGTACGAGAGTTCGTGTGGGTTAGAGCACCACTTTTTATGACACCTATCGCGTAAACCGAGAGCAGAATTCTCTTTAGGAAAAGGAGAATTTCATGAGCCCCTTAACACTCGCTCGATGGCAGTTCGCTATCACAACTGTTTATCACTTCATCTTTGTACCTATCACGATTGGATCTGGATTTTTAGTAGCCGGATTTCAAACAGCTTGGTATCGCACAAATAAAGATAAGTACCTAAGAGCTACAAAATTTTTTGGACGACTCTTTCTTATTAATTTTGCTATAGGAGTGGTAACGGGAATTGTTCAAGAATTTCAGTTTGGAATGAACTGGTCTTCCTACTCCAGGTTCGTCGGGGATATTTTCGGCGCCCCACTTGCGATGGAAGGTTTGCTCGCATTCTTCCTCGAGTCCACTTTCCTTGGGCTTTGGATTTTCGGCTGGGATCGCCTGCCAAAGAAGTTGCACTTAGCCTCAATATGGCTAGCTTCATTTGGCACCATGATTTCGGCGATGTTTATCTTGGCAGCTAATGCATTCATGCAGCATCCAGTTGGTTACAAGTTAAATCCTGAGACTAATCGTGCAGAACTCACAGATATCGTACGAGTTCTTACTCAAAATACTTCTTATTCTGCATTCCTTCATACAGTTTCCAGCGCATTTCTTGCAGCTGGAGCGCTCTTCGCCGGAGTAGGCGCATACCTAATCGTCAAAAAGAAAGATGAAGAAGTTGCACATGCGGCAGTGAAAATGGGCGCGATAACAATTCTCGTTGCCTTTGTTGTTGTGGCAGTAACCGGTGATTACAGCGCGCGGGTAATGACTACCCAACAACCTATGAAGATGGCTGCAGCAGAAGCCCTTTGGGATTCAAAGACAAATGCACCATTTTCTCTCTTTACTATCGGCTCTCTCGATGGAAAGAAACCAGTCTTTCAAATTGGATTGCCTAGCGTCCTTTCTTTCATGTCGACGGGTAAGACAAATGGTGTTGTAGAAGGAATCAACGATTTAGAAAAGCAATATGAAGAGAAATATGGTTCCGGTTCTTACACACCAGTTATTTGGCTTGCATATTGGGGATTCCGTCTGATGATTGGATTCGGTGCTTTAGCGGCACTTCTCGCAGCATTTATTCTCTGGAGACAACGCAAAGGTTCTCTACCAAATGGAAAGTGGTACACAAGGTCAGTACTGGCCCTTCCATTTCTTCCTCTCATCGGTATTTCATTCGGCTGGATCTTTACCGAGACTGCCCGCCAACCTTGGATTGTTTTTGGATTAATGAAAACTTCCGATGGTGTGAGTGCGGTAGTTAGCACCGGTGAAGTTCTTACAACGATGATTGTATTTACATTGCTTTATGGTTTCTTGGCAGTTATTGAATTTGGATTGATGGCCAAGACCATTAAACAAGGTCCACAGGCCGCAGTCGAAGGCAGCAATGCCAACGAAGGCGCACCATTGACGATGGCTTACTAGGAGGCGAAAAAAATGTCATTCAATTCTCTATGGTTTACCTTGATTGTCGTCCTCTGGGTCGGCTATTTCATTCTTGAGGGCTTTGATTTTGGAGTCGGAATCCTCTTAAAAATAGTTTCAAAAAATCAGGCAGAGCGACGAGCAGTATTAACAACTCTCGGTCCTGTGTGGGATGGAAACGAGGTCTGGTTACTGGTTGCAGGCGGCGCAACGTTTGCTGCGTTTCCAAATTGGTATGCAACGTTGTTCTCTGGCTTCTATTTGCCACTCTTTCTGATTCTGATTTCACTCATTGTTCGTGGGGTAGCTTTCGAATACCGCAGTAAGTATGGAAAGCCAGAATGGCGAGATAAGTGGGATCTAGCCATTGTTGTTTCAAGTTTCATCCCCGCGTTGCTTTGGGGTGTGGCTTTTGCAAATATCATCAAAGGTGTCCCACTAGAAAAATCTGCAAGTGGTGCAATCGAATACACCGGTGGATTCTTCAATCTATTGAATCCATACGCTCTCCTAGGTGGAGTAACAACGCTCTTCTTGATGGTTGCACACGGCGCATTCTTCTTAGCGTTGAAGACAGATGGGGAGATTCGGGTGCGCGCAAACGTACTTGGACAGAAAGCAGGATTAGTAACTGCCGTTTCCGCTGTTCTCTTCTTCATTTGGACTGCAATTTCAGTTTCGCATAAAGCCATAGTGCTTGCAGGCGCTGCATCGGCAGTTGTCTTTTGGGTACTTGCTCTTGCTGCAAATCTCAAGGGTCGCGAAGGTTGGGCATTTGTATTCTCTGCGATAACCACAGGTCTCACCGTTATAACTTTGTTCCTGTCTATGTATCCAAACGTGATGCCTAGTTCGATTAGCACTGAATTTAATTTGACCATCTTTAACGCCTCGAGTACTCAATACACATTAAAGGTGATGACAATCGTTGCTTTGGTGCTCACCCCAGTGGTCCTCGTATACCAAGGCTGGACTTATTGGATTTTCCGTAAGCGCGTAAATCCAAATCAAATTGTCCACGCAGATGCTGGCGTGCTTGATAACATCAATTAGAATCAAACTGTGAAGCCAATAGATCCTCGGCTCCTTCGATACTCAAGAAGTAGCCGGGGATTTATTTTATTTGCTGTCATTCTCTCGATAGCTCAAGCGATTGCATCTATCACCCAGGCATACCTTCTCACGCGAATAATTATCGGACTCTTTCAAGAGAAATTAGTTATTCAAGAATTTACTCCACAAGTTAGAACTCTTTTAAGCGTATTCATTTGCCGAGCGATAATTGCCTATATTTCCCATTTAAGTGCCGGCTATTTCAGTGCAAGGATAAAAAGTGAATTAAGAGAATCATTGGTAAATCGTATGCTTTACGGAGAGAACAAGGTTGTGCAGAATTATGGATCAGCAAATCTTTCCCTCCTACTCACACGAGGCATAAATCATCTAGATGGCTACTTAACCAAGTTCATCCCCCAACTCTTTGTCGCAGCTTGTGTGCCTTTGATTGTTGGCTTAGCGATATTTCGAGAAGATTGGAAGAGCGGATTAGTTGTTCTGCTTACCATTCCTTTAATTCCACTTTTTGGTGTTCTAATAGGCAAATTTACGGCAGCTGCCACTTCAAGAAAATTGAACACATTGCATTTCTTGAGTAGCTACTTTTTGGATCTACTAACTGGGTTAACTACCTTAAAAATTTATAAAAGAAGTAAACTTCAAATAAAAAAATTGGGTGAAATAGGCGATCAGTATCGAAGAGAGACGATGCGCGTCCTTCGAATCTCTTTTCTCTCTTCGTTGGCGTTGGAATTAGTCGCCACTCTTTCTGTTGCCCTATTGGCTGTGAGCATTGGAATTAGGCTCGTAGATGGCAATATTTCCTTACGCACAGGTTTGCTTGTACTTATTTTGGCCCCAGAGGTTTATTGGCCGATAAGGCAGGTCGCCGCCCTATTTCATGCTGCTGAAGACGGACTCCAAGCCTCAACCTCCATCTTCTCGATTCTGGACGCCCCAACAATCAATGGTGAGGTCAAAATATCCGGATTCTTGGCAATCTCATGGAGTGATTTGGTCGTCAAGTTTGATGGAAGAAAAGAAATATTTATTCCGGCAGCTCAGCTGATGCCAGGGAAAATCTATGGTGTAGTTGGACCATCAGGATCGGGTAAATCAACGCTCATTTCTACTCTACTGGGTTTCACAAAAATCACTTCTGGAACCATCGTTATTTCAACTTCAAATGGTGATTTTGACTTTGAAAAAATTGATAAAGCCTCTTGGCGAAAATTAATTTCATGGATGCCGCAAGATCCTCATTTTAGATTTGGAAAAGTTGGAGACTATGTCGGCAACTTAACGCTCGACAGCGTCTCAATTAAAGCAAAAGATCTCCCTCAGGGTCTAAACACTCAAGTGGGATCACTGGTTGATGCTATGTCCTATGGTCAACGTCGACGAATAGCCCTCTTACGGGCTTTAGCTAAAAAAGCTAATTTGGTTTTACTGGATGAACCAACTGCTTCCATCGACGATGTGACTGAAGACGATGTCTCTCGATTGATAAAACAATCGATGTCATCAAATCAAATCGTTTTAATATCATCTCATAGATCATTCACACAGAAATTGATGGATGAAACAATCAAAGTTGGTGGCAGATGAATAAATTCATTCGATTCATCGTACCTCGCCTCCCAGTTCTCGTTTTGGCAGGTTTGATCGGGGGAGTTTCTCTCTCGATGTCGGTAGGACTTCTAGCAGCTAGTTCTTGGTTAATTTCCATGGCTTCAACTCAACCTCCGATCCTTGTTTTAGAAGTAGCTATAGTTTCAGTGCGTTTTTTTGGTTTAGGCAGAGGCGTTGTCAGATATTTTGGAAGAATTCAAGAACATGAGGCAGCACTTTCAATCCAAACAGTATTGCGTCAAAAAATCTACGAATCCTTAGAATCCCGCCAGACTCGGCAATTAGTGGGGGTTAGATCCGGCCAATTGATTCAAGATATAGGTGCCAACTCGGAGCTTGTTCAAGATCTATGGTTGAGGCTATTTATACCTTGGATTTCAGCGCTTATTGCTGGAGTCAGTGGAATAGGCATTATTTCTTGGCTAGAGCCTAGTTTTGGCCGTGTTCTATCGGTGATTTTCTTCTGTGTCATGACAATCATTCCAATCTTGGCCATTTCAACTGGCACTGGTAAAGCCCAGAAATATGAGAAGAAAATGCATGATGAATTTCATCAAGCTTGCGATGCTCTCGAGGAGTCTCTTGTCTTCGGAGAAGCTGACGCCATTCAAAAACAAATGACAGAGATTCAAAGAAGTATTTCAAAAACAGAACTTAGGAACTCGAGGACCGCTGGGATTGCCGAGGCGACGCACTATATTATTTTAGGGTTTACTGTTTTAATGGCTCTTACATATGCGAGTGAAGCAACCAGTAATGGAAAATTAGCGGGCGTAAACATCGCAGTTTTAGCCTTAGTGCCCCTCGCAATGTTTGATGGTCTCCCTGCACTTTATGCAGCATTTTCAAATTTCAAATTGCTTATAGAAAGAGCAAAATCCTTATCACCTTATTTAGAACAAATTGAGGTTACTCAATTCAAGTCAATAAACGAAAGTGGTCTAAAGGGACTTGAGGTTGTCAATCTCTTGCCATCAACTGTAATAGGTCGAGTTGAGCCAATCTCCTTCACTTTAGAGCCTGGAATACCTTTGCTCATTTCAGGTAGAAGTGGATCTGGAAAGTCATCCATTCTTAATTCGATTTTGGATTTCATACCCTATGAAGGCCAAGTTGTTTGCGAAGGCGATGTTGTTGCACTCCTGCAAAATGATCATCTCTTCATGACTTCAATCAGAGAGAATCTAAAAATTTCATCCCCAACATCTGACGAGACCGAGCTTTGGGAAATACTGGATGCCATGGAGCTCGGCGATCTCATCCGTTCGCTACCTCAGGGACTAGATACACATGTGGGCGAGTATGGATATAACTTCTCAGGGGGCGAGAGGCAACGGTTGAAACTCGGCCGTATCCTCTTAAGCCAGTCCGACATTTACCTGCTTGATGAGCCTTTTGAGTACCTAGATGAGGAGATGGCGCATCGACTATCGATGAGAGTAGCCCGTATCCTTGCGAACAAGCGGGTCCTAATCGTCTCGCACCTGCCCTTGAAGATTGAGGGTCGCGAACTTACCCTTCGCGTGACTGCATAAAAGCGGTCATGACTGTCGGTATGTTCTGAAAGGGTGAAACTTATGACGATGCACGAGAGGGAAAGCGCTATGTCCATTCGCCATGAAGAGCTGTTAAAGCATCCAGTCTTTCATTTTATGAAATGGCTTTTAAATAAGCCTTCGGGAGACCAGCTTGCTCGAGAAATTGTTGTCAATTACTTTGATCCATTCGGCGCAACTCAAGCTCGCATTGCAAATATGGACGACGACGGCAATCTCTACTTCGTGGGCGATTTCGGTTTTGAGCGCACACTCACCGGCTCACATCAGACATTCAATGAAATCAAAAACCGCACGGATGCTGTCTCCAAAATTTCAATCGGTCCAGATGCATACGGTTGGTCACAAGATTCAACCTATTTACAGATACGCATCGATGATTGTGGACACGCTCGCACTTGGTTAACTGTCGGTTTTGCAAATGCGGTTACAGAGAAAAATGAAGCAGCTGCCCTTATCCAAATTCTCGCACAACCTTTGGGACATTACGCATGCACAGTCTTGATGACCTCATACCCACCCATGAATAACTCTCGAACAAATGCATCTCGATCGGATTTCTCCCAGCGTCAACTTCAAATTTTGCAAGGAATGGTCGAGGGCAAAACCAATCACGAACTTGCAAGCGATTTAGGTTTCTCGGTCTCCACGATTCGTCATGAAACCATGCGCATCTACCAGGCGCTAGGCGTTAGCGATCGACGTGAAGCTGCTCGTGAAGCTTTGGATCGAAAAATCTTCTAAAAGTATTACTTGCCGCGCTTATTAAGGCGATCGTAGTCAAGTACTACAACTGCTCGTGGTTCAAGACGTACCCAGCCACGTGATGCAAAGTCAGCGAGAGCTTTATTGACAGTTTCGCGCGATGCGCCAACGAGTTGTGCCAATTCTTCTTGAGTGAGTTCGTGATTGACGTAGAAGCCATCTTCCTTCTTGACGCCAAAACGAGCGCCGAGATCCATAATCGCTTTTGCCACGCGACCAGGCACATCTGCGAAAACAAGATCAGAGAGAGTGTCGTTTGAGCGGCGCAAACGCTGAGCAAGCGCCTTGAGCAATTCAAGGGCGACGCGTGGGTGTGCGGTTACAAGTCCAATTACTTGTTCGTGCGAAAGGGCTAGGAGACGTGCATCAGTCACTGCGGTAGCAGTGGATGTGCGAGGCTGAGGGTCGAAAAGTGAAAGCTCGCCAAACATTTCGCCAGGTCCAAGAATGGATAGGAGATTTTCGCGACCATCAGTTGAGCTTTTACCAAGCTTGAGTTTGCCTTCGAGAACAACGAAAAGGCGATCATCTTCTGCGCCCTCTTTAAAGAGTGTATGTCCCTTGTTTACCTTCACGATTGTCATCGTGCCGCGAAGAGAAGCAGCAGAATCATCATCTAGACCGCGGAAAAGGGGAGCCTTTCGAAAAACTGTATCGTCATTTGCTTTAGCCACAAGGGGAGATTACTCCGACTAGCCGATATGACAAATTTCAAGGATTATTGCCATATGGCAGTGAAAAAAGTAGCGAAAACCCTACACAAACCTGATAAGCAGGCTGCCATTGCAATCTATAAAAAGCTAGGAAAACGATATCCCAATGCAGACTGTGAACTGGATTTTAGAAATCCGTTTGAATTAGTTGTTGCAACAGTTCTTTCAGCGCAATGCACGGATAAAAGAGTCAATATGGTTACTCCACCGCTCTTCAAAAAATATCCAACACCAAAGAAAATGGCAGCCGCAAAGTTGATAGATCTAGAAGAGTTGGTCCGAACTACGGGTTTTTATAAGAATAAAGCGAGGAATATTCATTTACTTTCTCAGAAATTGTTGAGTGATTTTGGGGGAGAAGTCCCGTCAACCCTCGAAGAGTTAATTACTCTCCCCGGGGTCGGTCGTAAAACCGCAAATGTTGTTCTTGGCCATGCCTTTGGGGTCCCGGGCATAACTGTTGACACTCACTTTGGAAGACTCTCGCGCAGATTTAAGTGGAGTACATCTAACGATCCTGTGAAAGTTGAAGAGGACGTTTCCCGCCTCATTCCCCAAAAAGATTGGACAACACTTTCACAAAGGTTAATTCACCATGGGCGTAGAATTTGTCATGCACGTAAACCTGCATGTGGTGCCTGCCCCTTGATTGATCTTTGTCCTTCATATGGAATTGGGGAGACCGATAGAGTGAAGGCATTGAAACTAGTGAAACCGGACTCAGCGTTTAGATGAAAAAAATTCTCGTCATCATTTTCACCGCGCTGCTTGTAGCGCCATCGATAGCCCCTGCACATGCTGCGAAAATTCCTTCATGCTCTGGAATCATTGTTGATCCAAGAATTAAGAAGGGAATCACACTTAAGTGTCTTGATGGGAAGAGTTCATATATTTGGCAATCGATTCGAGGGCCAGTACTTGTAAATGTATGGGGCTCTTGGTGTGCACCATGTCGTGAAGAGATTCCTCTTCTCGTGAAATTAGCAAAGACCAAAAAGGTTCAGATAATTGGAATAGATGCCGTTGAGACCAAGCCTTCAGATGGAACGTCGTTTATGGCTAAAAATGGGATGACATGGCCACAGCTTGGAGATCCTAAGAGCCTTACCAAAGGCGTTTTTGGAATGGGAGTGCCAGTGACCAGATTTGTGGATATGAATGGCGTTGGTGTTTACGAAAAAGTTGGCCCCTTCAAAAGCTATGAGGAGTTGCAACGAGCCGTACGAGTCTGGTTCAGAATCGAAGTATAAAGAACGATCAATCTTCCGGCTTTGCTGTCTTTAACCCTTCAGAGATCAAGTTCATAACGTTTGGATCAGCCAAAGTGGTGCTATCACCAACCGCGCGATGCTCTGCGACATCCCTAAGTAGTCGGCGCATAATTTTGCCGGAACGAGTTTTAGGCAATTCATTCACAACGAGAATTTGCCGTGGACGAGCAATAGCCCCAATTTCTTTTGCAACGTGAGCTTTTAGTTCTTTCTCGAGAGCTGCACCAGTTGCATGATCAACTCCACCACGAAGAATTACGAATGCGACGATTCCCTGTCCTGTCATTTCATCTTTGGCACCAACAACCGCCGCTTCTGCAACTGCTTCATGTGAAACAAGTGCAGATTCAACTTCTGTAGTAGAGATGCGGTGACCAGAAACATTCATCACATCGTCAACGCGACCAAGTAACCAAATTGCGCCATCAATATCTAATTTGGCGCCGTCACCTGCGAAATATTTTCCTTCAAAGCGTGACCAATACGTTTCCTTATAGCGTTCAGGCTCACCCCAGACCCCACGCAACATAGATGGCCAAGGTTCAGTGAGAACCAAATATCCACCATGACCATTGCCAAGTTCATGGCCAGCGTCATCAAATAATTTTCCAACAATTCCTGGGAGTGGTCGCATCGCAGATCCCGGTTTGCAAGCTGTGACACCTGGCAAAGGAGAAATCATGATTGCTCCAGTTTCAGTCTGCCACCATGTATCAACAATCGGCGCACGATTTCCGCCAATGACTTCGCGGTACCACATCCATGCTTCAGGATTAATAGGTTCGCCAACAGAACCTAAAAGTCGAATTGATGAGAGATCGCATCCATTAGGGAACTCTTCACCCCACTTCATCCACGTGCGAATCAAAGTTGGAGCTGTGTAGAGAATTGAAACTTTATATTTCTCAACAATCTCAAACATACGAGACTTAGTTGGAGAATCGGGAGTTCCTTCATACATCACCTGAGTAGCGCCATTAATCATCGGCCCATAAACAACATATGAGTGGCCAGTAATCCAACCTACGTCAGCTGTGCACCAATACACATCACTCTCATCCTTCAGATCAAAGACCATTTTGTGGGTGAAAGAAGTCTGCGTGAGATAGCCACCAGTTGTATGGAAAATACCTTTTGGTTTCGCAGTTGTGCCAGATGTGTAGAGGATGAAAAGCACTTGTTCGGAATCAAATGCTTCTGCTTCGTGTACATCGCTTTGGCGATCAACAATTTCATGCCACCAGATATCTCGCGTTGCGTCGAAGGCAGTCTCTTGTCCAGTGCGTTTAACTACTAAGACATTTTTAACATTGGTCTCGCCACGAAGAGCTTCATCAACTGTGGGCTTAAGAGCAAATGCCGCTCCTTTACGGTATCCGCCGTCAGCCGTGATTACTAACTTTGCATCGGCATCTTGAATGCGTGCTAGTAGCGAGTCAGCAGAAAATCCACCAAAGACAACAGAATGCGCGGCGCCAATTCGAGCACATGCGAGCATTGCAACCGCAGCTTCAGGAATCATTGGCATATAAATTGCAACACGGTCGCCAGCTTGAATTCCTAATTCAAGAAGAGCATTCGCAGCTTTCTTAACATCATGCAACATTTGTGCATAAGTAATAGTTCTTGTATCACCTGGTTCGCCTTCGAAATAATAGGCAACGCGATCTCCCCGACCTTCATTTACATGGCGATCAAGACAGTTATATGAAGCATTGAGTTTTCCACCGACAAACCATTTGGAGAATGGAACTTCCCACTCTAAAACTTTGTTCCATTTTTGATCCCAGTGAAGGCGATTTGCTGCTTTCTCCCAGAATGCAAGGCGATCACTCTCTGCTTCTGCATACATTGAAGCTTGCGCGTTGGCTTGGGCGACAAATGCTGGAGATGGAGGAAAAGTTCGCTCTTCGTATCCGAGATTGTCGATTGATTCTGGCGTCATGGCGTCATTACTCACGCGTGCGAGGGTACACACTCGCCCTCTTTCCACACCATAGGCTAGGGAAAATTCACATATGTCAGTTCTTGCCTACCTTCTGCTCTAGCAATTCCAGACCAATTCCAACCAGTTCCCACAAATGAAAGAAGGTAAATATGGCGTTACTTTGGATCCGTTTGGCAGCAGCAGCAACCAAACTCAAGCTCGTCTCTGGAGCCGTTAAAGTGGCAGGCAAGATATTGAAGAGCAATGCGGGGCTCCTCGCGATTGCCACAGCCCTCAACCACTT
>CAYRJB010000001.1:0-9494 GCA_964424485.1 uncultured Actinomycetes bacterium | reverse complement strand
CGAAATATGGTGGGATTAGCCGTAAGGCAGCCGGCCCGAAGATGTGCCCCGCTTTACGCGAGACTCATGTACGGGAGATAAAAATGGCAATTGCAACCCCTGAAATTTATGGCGAAATGCTCAATCGCGCGAAAGCTGGCGCATTCGCATATCCCGCAATCAACGTATCTTCTTCACAAACTTTGATTGGCGCTATCCGCGGTTTCGCTGAAGCAGAATCTGATGGAATCATTCAGATCTCTTGGGGCGGCGCAGAATATCTCTCTGGCTCCACTGTTAAGAACATGGTCGACGGTTCAGTTGCGCTCGCTGAGTACGCACACGTCGTTGCTAAGAACTACAACGTCAATATTGCAATTCATACAGATCATTGCCCAGCTGAAAAGTTGGATGGCTTCATGCGTCCTCTACTTCAAATCGGTGCAGATCGAGTGAAGAATGGTCAAAAGCCTCTTTTCAATTCTCATATGTGGGATGGATCAGCAGTCTCCATGGAAGAGAACATGAAAGTCGCGAAAGAAATGCTTGCTCTCTCCAAGGCCGCAAAGACAATTCTTGAGATTGAAATTGGAGTCGTAGGTGGCGAAGAAGATGGCATTGAAGCAAAACATGATGCAAAGCTTTACTCCACCCCTGAAGATGCGTTACTCACACTTGAAACACTCGGCTCTGATGTCAACAACCGATACATGGTTGCCGCGACTTTTGGAAACGTTCACGGTGTTTATAAGCCAGGAAACGTTGTACTTCAACCAAAGATTTTGAAGACACTGCAAGATGCCGTTGCAAAGAAGATGGGCCTTCCTGAAGGATCAAAGCCATTTGATCTGGTCTTCCATGGTGGTTCTGGATCATTGCTTTCTGAAATTCGCGAATCACTTGATTACGGTGTTGTAAAGATGAATATTGACACCGATACCCAATATGCGTTCACACGCCCAATCGTTGACCACGTCTTCAAGAACTATGACGGCGTGCTCAAGGTTGATGGCGAAGTTGGTAACAAGAAGGCTTATGACCCACGTGCGTGGGGCAAGGTTGCTGAAGCCGGCATTGCAAAGCGTGTTGTTGAAGCTGCGACAGATCTTCGTTCTGTCGGAACTCGCATTAAATAAAATAGATCAAGCATTATTCGTTAAAAAGTAATTTAAGAAGATCTACTCAGGAGGCGGTTGAAATGCCAGCTCTAGTTCTGCTTGGCGCTCAGTGGGGCGACGAAGGAAAGGGCAAGGCTACCGACCTACTCGGAGATAGGGTCGACTACGTTGTTCGTTACCAAGGTGGCAATAACGCGGGGCATACTGTCGTTATTGGCGATCAAAAGTATGCGCTTCATTTATTGCCATCTGGAATTCTTTCTCCCAATGTTGTGCCTGTGATCGGCAATGGAGTGGTTATCGATCCCTCTGTTTTACTTCAGGAGATTAAGGGCCTGAATGAACGAGGCATCGACACTTCTAAATTGAAAATTTCTACAAATGCACATCTCATTACTCCTTACCACCGCACTATCGACAAGGTTTCCGAACGATTCCTCGGCAATAACAAGATCGGCACGACAGGTCGTGGAATTGGTCCTGCCTATGCAGACAAGATCAACAGAATAGGTATTCGCGTTCAAGATCTCTTTGATCCTTCAATTCTTCGCCAAAAAATTGAAGGCGCATTACGCGATAAGAACCAAGTTCTTATCAAAGTATTCAATCGCAAAGGACTCGAAGTTGATGAAGTGGTTAACGAATATCTCGAATATGCAGAGATACTTCGTCCCTATGTATGCGACACAGCATTGCTTCTCGATAATGCTCTAAAGGCCGGAAAGACTGTACTTCTCGAAGGCTCCCAAGGAACTTTGCTTGATGTGGATCACGGTACATATCCATATGTAACTTCATCCAACCCAACTGCAGGCGGAGCTTCAACTGGTTCTGGAATAGGACCAACAAAGATCACTACTGTTATTGGAATTTTGAAAGCGTATACAACACGCGTGGGTAGCGGACCTTTCCCAACAGAGCTTTTTGATGAAGATGGCGAAAATCTTCGTCGCATTGGTGGCGAAGTTGGTGTCACAACAGGACGTAATCGTCGTTGCGGTTGGTTCGATGCGCCTATCGCTCGTTATGCAACTCGCGTGAATGGATTGACTGATTTCTTTCTTACAAAGCTTGATGTTCTTACTGGTTGGGAGAAGATTCCAGTATGTGTGGCGTACGAAGTTGATGGCGTTCGAGTAGAAGAAGTACCCGCTTCTCAATCCGACTTCCATCACGCGAAACCAATTTATGAATATCTTCCAGGCTGGACAGAAGATATTTCACAGGCAAAAACATTTGCAGATTTACCAGCGAATGCCCAGAAATATGTGCAATTCCTTGAAAAAGTTTCAGGGGCCCCGATTTCAGCAATCGGCGTTGGCCCGGGTAGAAACCAGACCATCGTCGTGAAGGAGTTCATCTAAACAATGAAGGTTCTTCTGATCGGCAGCGGCGGACGCGAACATGCGCTCGCATCTGCACTCAGAAAAGATTCGATTGTTGAAGAACTGCACTGCGCACCTGGCAATCCAGGCATTGGCGAAATCGCAACTCTGCATTCAATAAACGTAGACAATAACGATGCTGTCATTGAACTAGCAAAAAATCTTTCTGTCGATTTAGTTGTCATTGGTCCAGAAAAGCCGCTCGTAAATGGCCTAGCTGATGCTTGTATTGCGGCCAACGTACCTGTCTTCGGCCCAACTCAAGCAGCAGCACTTTTAGAGGGTTCCAAAGATTTTGCAAAACAGGTGATGAAAGATGCTGGCGTTCCAACCTCTCAATCATTTACCTGCACAACGCGAGAAGAGATCGAGAAAGCGCTCGATACCTTTGGCGCTCCTTATGTTGTCAAACATGATGGCTTGGCTGCGGGCAAAGGAGTTGTGGTCACAAGCAATCGTGAGGAGGCGCTTGAACATGCTCTCTTAAGTCCGCGAGTTGTGATTGAAGAATTTCTCGACGGGCCTGAAGTTTCACTTTTTGGAATTAGTGATGGGAAAACAATCATTCCTATGCAACCTGCGCAAGATTTCAAACGCGCATTTGATGGGGATCAAGGTTTGAATACAGGCGGAATGGGAGCGTATTCGCCACTTCCTTGGGCGCCACCAACAATTATTGAAGAAACTCTTGGAAAAGTCTTACAGCCAACCGTTAATGAGATGGCAAAACGAGGAACGCCATTCATAGGTTTGTTATATGCGGGTCTAGCGATGACATCCAAAGGTCTTCGCGTAATCGAATTTAATGCCAGATTCGGCGATCCTGAAACCGAAGTTCTTTTGCCTCGCCTGAAGACTCCGCTTGCCCAACTACTTTATAAAGCTGCTACTGGTTCATTACAAGGTACAACTTTGGAATGGTCTGAGCAATCTGCTGTGACTGTTGTGCTTGCTTCCGAAGGTTATCCATCTGCTCCAGTAATCGGTGAGCCAATCTTAGGTATCCAACCTATTGATAACACCTCTGTTTTCCATGCAGGAACTACGTTGAAAGATGGGGTGCTTCATTCAGCCGGCGGACGTGTGCTTACTGTGACTGGGTTGGGTGAAAATCTCACCGCCGCACGTGAAAAGGCCTACCAAGTAATCAGTGGAATCTCTCTTCGTGGATCACATTACCGAAGCGATATTGCTTTGAAGGCAAGTACAAACTCAATAATTAGTCAGTAACAAGTTAGAGTAGGTAAAGGGGAGAATATGAGCGTATTGCAATCACGGTATGCCAGCAGTGCAATGCAGGCAATTTGGTCAGCGGACGCAAAAATCCTTGCCGAACGTAAACTGTGGATCGCGGTTATGCGCGCACAATCCGAACTTGGTCATTCAATTCCTGAATCTGTCATTGCGGATTATGAAAAAGTAATCACCCAAATAGATTTGGCCTCAATTGATGCTCGTGAACGAAAGACTCGTCATGATGTAAAAGCTCGTATCGAAGAATTTAATGCCCTTGCTGGCCACGAAACTATTCATGCCGGCATGACAAGCCGAGACCTCACTGAGAATGTAGAAGCGATGCAAATTCGCGCAGGCTTGCTGCTTGTTCGTGATCGTATTGTTGCAACACTGGCAATGCTTGGCGTCAAGGCAACAGAATATTCGTCCCAACCTATCGCAGGTCGATCACATAATGTGCCAGCGCAAATTACGACATTGGGTAAAAGATTTGCAACCACTGCAGAAGAATTGCTCTTTGCCTATGAAAGATTAGAAAATCTTCTACATCGGTATCCAATGCGTGGAATTAAAGGACCAGTAGGTACTTCGCAAGATTCTGTCGATCTTCTCGGTAGCCCTTCATCACATGCCGAACTTGAAAAGAAAATTGCAAACCATCTTGGTTTTGCACGCGTTTTAGATTCTGCTGGTCAGGTTTACCCACGCAGTTTTGATTTCGATGTCATCACGACACTCGTACAACTAGCTGCCGCCCCTTCATCTCTTGCAACATCCATACGTCTGATGGCCGGCGCTGAACTTGTCACCGAAGGTTTTAAAGAAGGTCAGGTTGGTTCATCTGCAATGCCACATAAGATGAATACGCGCTCTTGCGAGCGAGTCAACGGTCTCGCCGTGATTCTCCGCGGTTACGCGTCGATGGTTGGTGAACTCTCTGGTGATCAGTGGAATGAAGGAGATGTCTCTTGCTCAGTTGTTCGCCGCGTTGCTTTGCCGGATGCGTTTTATGCAATCGACGGTCTCCTCGAAACTTTCATGACTGTGCTTGCTGAATTTGGCGCATTCCCCGATGTCATCCAAGCCGAATTGGACAGATATCTTCCATTTCTCGCCACAACTAAAATTTTGATGGCCGCGGTTAAAGCAGGAGTTGGCCGCGAAGAAGCCCATGAAGTAATCAAGGAGCATGCAGTCGCTGCCGCATTAGGTATACGTCAAGGTAAACCAAATTCGATGATTGAAGCTCTGGCTGCCGATACGCGTATTCCGTTAGATAAGAATCAATTACAAACGTTGCTGTCGGAACCACTTGAATTTACTGGAGATGCACGTGAGCAAGTGGAGCGAGTAGTTCATCGCATCGAGGCGATAACTTCCGCTCATCCTGCGGCAGCGCAGTATCGCCCCAGCGCTATTCGTTAGCACATATGGCTCTCAAGATTCCTGGTTGGAACTACACACGAAGCGGGAAAGTCCGCGATCTCTACACTAATGAAAAGAGCCCACTCTTATTTGTAGCATCCGATCGCATTAGCGCTTTTGATTTTATTCTTCCGACCCCGATTCCTAATAAAGGAAAGATTCTTACCCAACTTTCAAATTTCTGGTTCGAATATTTGAAAGATATTGTTCCTAATCACGTTATTTCTACTCTAGTTCCAGAAATTGTGCAGGGGCGAGCAGTAATTGTGAAACCTCTTAGAATGTTTGCAATCGAATGTGTTGTTCGCGGCTATCTCACTGGTTCCGGCTGGAGTGAATATCAAAAAACTCAAACTGTTTGCGGAATTCCATTACCAGCTGGATTACTCGATGGAAGTAAATTGCCTGAACCTATTTTTACTCCTGCAACAAAGGCTGAGATGGGTGATCATGATGAAAATATTGATTTCGATCGTGCTGCGGCACTTGTGGGGCTCGAACATGCCACCAAGCTACGCAACCTCTCCCTTGCCCTCTACAAAAAAGCGCACGACTATGCAGCCACGCGCGGGATTATTCTCGCTGATACCAAGTTTGAATTCGGACTCGATGAAGACGGTAATATCTGCCTAGGCGATGAGGCCTTAACACCAGACTCTTCCCGCTTTTGGTCTGCTGAGAATTGGAAACCAGGCGGATCACAACCTTCTTTTGATAAGCAATATGTTCGTGATTGGTTGCTTTCAAGTGGTTGGGACCGTGAAAGTAACCCTCCCCAACTTCCCGACGATGTTGTTGCAAAGACGCAAGAACGTTATTTAACAGCTCTTCGAGTCCTTTCAGGACGCGATTTAGTTTAAATAGAGATCAATAGGAGATCGCAGTGGCACTCATCGTTGTAGAAGTAATGTTGAAGCCAGAAATTCTGGACCCACAGGGACAAGCTGTTGCTTCTGCGCTCCCACGCCTCGGATTTACATTTGCCAAGTCTGTTCGCCAAGGAAAACGCTTTGAAATTGAAGTTGATGGTGATCCAACACCTGCCCAACTCGAGCAAGTTGAAAAGGCAGCACATACTTTGCTCTCCAACCCAGTCATTGAAAATTACGTTGTAAGGGTTGAGAAGTAGATAAATGAAAATAGGAGTAGTTACTTTTCCAGGATCACTTGATGATGTTTCGGCGCTTCGCGCCATTGAACTTGCTGGAGGAACTCCAGTTCGACTTTTTCATGCTTCAGATGATTTGAAAGAGGTACAAGCAGTTGTACTTCCCGGCGGATTCTCCTATGGCGACTATCTTCGCTGTGGAGCTATCTCTCGTTTTTCACCAATCATGAATTCAATCATTACTGCTGCAGAACATGGATTTCCTGTACTAGGTATTTGTAATGGCTTTCAAATCCTCTGCGAATCACATTTGCTTCCTGGTGCCTTAACTCGGAATCGCGATCTTCACTTTATTTGTACCGATCAAGAAGTCTCGGTAGAGAATGTACAAACACCTTGGACCAATGGGTATACACAAGGAGAGAGAATTGTGATTCCCATTAAGAACGGTGAAGGCTCTTTCCAGTGTTCAGATGAAACTCTAAAAGAATTAGAGAGTGAAGGTCGGGTTGTATTGCGATATCAAGGTACTAACCCCAACGGCTCTCGAAATGAAATTGCAGGCATCTCTAATAGGCGTGGAAATGTTGTTGGTGTTATGCCACATCCTGAACAAGCAATTGAGAATCTCACTGGACCAAGTGAAGATGGAATTCGTTTCTTTACTTCTGTTCTCCAAACGATGGTAGGCCGATAATGTCACTTGATACTGTCAAAGTTGCAACGGCGAACCCTGAAGCAGCTCAGCCTTATAAAGAATTGGGATTGAAAGATGATGAATACCAACGCATCAAAGATATTTTAGGAAGACGTCCAACTTCATCTGAATTAGCAATGTATTCAGTGATGTGGTCCGAACATTGCAGTTATAAATCTTCCAAGATTCACCTCAAGCAATTTGGTGAAAAGGCTCCTAAGAGTGATGCCCTTCTCGTAGGCATCGGAGAAAACGCAGGCGTTGTTGATGTTGGCCAGGGTTATGCCGTTACTTTCAAAATTGAATCACACAACCACCCTTCCTTCGTCGAGCCTTATCAAGGTGCAGCAACAGGCGTTGGGGGAATAGTTCGCGACATTCTCACCATGGGGGCTCGTCCAATTGCCGTGATGGATCCACTTCGATTTGGTGCACCAGATCACCCTGATACTCGCCGCGTATTGCCGGGAATTGTTGCCGGCGTTGGCGGGTACGGAAATTGCTTAGGACTTCCAAATGTCGGCGGCGAAGTCGTTTTCGATGAAACGTATCAAGGTAACCCGCTTGTAAATGCTCTCTGCGTAGGAGTGATGAAACACAGTGATATCAAATTGGCTAAGGCGCACGGAAGTGGAAATCTCGTAGTGCTCTTTGGCGCAAAAACTGGAGGCGATGGAATAGGTGGAGTATCTGTACTCGCCTCTGAAACTTTTAATAACTCCAAGTCTGCAAAACGCCCATCGGTGCAAGTTGGCGACCCATTTGCAGAAAAGGTTCTGATCGAATGTTCCTTAGAAATCTTCGCTGAAGATTTAGTTGTTGGAATTCAAGATCTAGGTGGCGCTGGACTCTCTTGTGCAACGTCTGAACTTGCCTCCGCGGGTAGTGGTGGTATGGAGATTCAACTAGAGAAAGTTCCATTGCGTGATCCATCTCTTTCACCGGAAGAGATTTTGATGTCAGAATCTCAAGAGCGCATGTGTGCAATTATCGAACCAAAGAATCTTGCGCGCTTTATGCAGATTTGCAAGAAGTGGGATGTCACCGCAACCGTTATTGGTGAAGTTACCGAAGGAACACGATTGAACATCACCTGGAACGGCGAATTGATTGTCGATGTTCCACCACGCACTGTTGCACACGAAGGACCTGTCTATAACCGTCCAATCTCAAAGCCTGAATATCTTGGTCAACTCAAGCCTGCAAATGTTCCACTTCCTTCCTCTGCTGCTGAAATTAAAGAAGCACTTTTGAAATTGTTATCTTCACCCAACTTGGCAGATAAGACATGGGTAACCAATCAATACGACCGTTATGTCATGGGGAATACAGTTCTTTCGCAACCGGAAGATGCTGGCGTCATTCGTATTGATCAAAAGACCAACCTGGGTGTCGCAATCTCTACGGACGCGAATGCTCGTTGGTCCTACTTGAATCCATACGAAGGGGCGAAGCTTGCTCTCCTTGAATCATGTCGAAATATCGCGACAACAGGTGCGAAACCATTGGCAGTCACTAATTGCTTGAATTTTGGTTCACCAGAAGATTCTGGGGTGATGTGGCAATTCTCTGAAACAGTTCGAGGGTTAGCTGATGCATGTTTAGAGATGGGTCTGCCTGTAACTGGTGGCAATGTCTCTTTCTATAATCAGACAGGTTCTGTTGCCATTCTTCCAACACCAGTTATTGGCGTGCTTGGAGTAGTAGATGATGTCACTAAGAGAACCACAATGGGCATGGTTGAAGGTTGCGATATCTATGTACTTGGAGAATTTGGAGATAATTTCTCTGGATCTGAGTGGGCTTATATCAACGGTAAACAGATTGGTGATCAATCACCTCATGCAAATATAAAGGCAGAAGAGCAACTCATCAAAGTTCTACTTGAAGGACAAGACCTCTTTGAATCAGCTCACGATATTTCAAATGGTGGCTTTGCAGTTGCACTATCTGAAATGGTGATGCGCACGAATATTGGTGCCAACGTCTCGGTTTCGGGAAATATTGCTGCAAAACTCTTTGCAGAAACGCCTGGTCAAGTAATAGTTGTAACTAAGCGTGGAATAGAAGTTGAGAAACTTGCTTCGTCACATAAAGTTTCGATCACTCACGTTGGTAATAGTGGTGGGGATCAACTGATCATCAACGGCGCAGAAATATCTATTGATCAGTTGCGTGATGCTAATACCGGTGTGCTAGAGAAGTTGTTTGCATGATGGCGCGCGACCCACAAGTATTGGAGAGAGTAAAAGGAATACTCGATCAAATCTCCGCGATTGCTCCGGGACATTCCGTAGAACTTCGCATCCCACCTTTTGCTGCAATTCAATGTGTGGAAGGCGCCAAACACACACGAGGTACCCCACCAGCTGTTGTTGAGATGAATGCAGAGACACTTTTCGCCCTGGCAAAGGGTGAACTCTCTTGGGATACGGGCGTAAATGAAGGATTTATTAGCGCCTCTGGTGAACGATCAGATTTATCGTCTATCTTCAATTCACTCGCGAATAAGATGGCATCATGAAGCGTCCTGATGGAAAGCTCAC